>DRJW01000031.1 GCA_011052055.1 Nitrospirota bacterium | reverse complement strand
GCCTGACACGGCTTTCGATTATCTCTTTGAGGTCTTGTCTGGATTTCATACAACTACTTCCTCTGGCTAAAGCTTCGCTCTTTTTTCTATAAAATCTATCATCAACCGCACACCAAGCCCGACGCCGCCTTTTTTGATATAATGGCTCATCTTGTTGGAATACGCCGTGCCCGCGATATCGATATGCGCCCATTTCCCTTTCACATGCTTTTTAAGGAAAGCCGCCGCAGTGCTGGCGCCTCCTCCACGCGGCCCGATGTTTTTCAGATCGGCCACGTCGCTTTTCAGGTCGTCCTCGTGCTCCTGCCATACCGGCATAGGCCACAGCCGCTCGCCGGTCTCCTCCCCGGATTGCAGAATCTGGTTTAAAAGCTTTTCATTGTTTGAAAAAAGCCCGGAAGCGTGGCTTCCCAGCGCCACCATGCAAGCGCCGGTTAAAGTGGCGATATCAATAACGCAGTCCGGTTTATACCGCCCCGCGTAAGCGAGCCCGTCGGCGAGAATCAATCTTCCCTCGGCGTCGGTGTTGAGGATTTCCATTGTCACGCCCGACATGGCCGTCAGCACGTCGCCAGGTTTCGTTGCCTGGCCTCCCGGCATGTTCTCGGTGGCCGGGACAAGGCCGACAAGGTTTACTTTTAACTTCAGCATGGCGGCGGCCTGCAAGATTCCCAGAACGGCCGCGCCGCCCGACATGTCCGATTTCATCTCGTGCATGTCGCCCGATGGCTTTAAGGAGATGCCGCCAGTGTCGAAGGTCAATCCTTTGCCGACAACAACAATAGGTTTTTGCGATTTATCTCCTTTCATCCACTCCAGGATGATGAACCGCGCAGGCTCCTTGCTCCCCCTGGCCACACCGGCAAGACCCCCCATCTTCAGCCTTTTTATCGCGCCCGGCCCGAGGACAGAGCATCTCATCCGGTGTTTCAAAGCGATTTTCTTTGCCTGCTCCGCCATGTACGATGGAGTGACCACGTTTCCAGGAAGGTTTATCAAGTCGCGGGCGAAACAGGCGGACCCGGCGAGAATCATTCCTTTTTTCGCTCCGTTTTTTACTTTCGCCTCGTCTCCCTTTTTTCCAGAGAGCAGGGTAACGCTGTCGATCTTTTTCTTTTCTTTTTCAGATTTCAGGCTGTCGAAAGAATATGAGGTCAGGTAGACGCCTTCCACTACCGCCTGCGCCAGGATGGCGGGAGTGATTTTGTTAAGCGATTTTGAAGCCAGATCCACCGCGAAATTTGAAATACCGGCTTTTAACATGGCCGAAGCGCCTGACGCGGCCGCGCGCCTGATTTTTTCGGTTGTCAGATATTTTTCCTTTCCGAGACCAAGCGCCACAATCGCTCCGGCTTTGTGAAGGCCAAGGGTATTGATGGACAACACCTGTCCTTCTTTGCCCGTAAAACTCTGAGCTTTCATGGCGCGCTTTAAATGACCTTTTAACGATTTGTTTATAGACGCTGATGGGCCTTTGGCAAGCTCGTTTTCAAATATACAGATCGCTACGCCATCGGTTTTAAAGTTATCGACGGCTATTGTTTTTACGGGAAATTTCATAAAAAGACCTGCCTTAATTATTAACGACCGAATGGAGACAACCACATGGTTTTATAGATAGTGGCATAGTATAATACAGGTCGTGGGGCCATAACAAGGTTATTAACACTGCTATGCTACAATAGCGTCTCGTATAAACCGACACTCAAAACCATGCGTTTTTATAAAACTGTTTTTTTGTTTATAGGCGTCCTCCTTACGTCCGCCTGCGCCACTTCATCCTCTGAAAATGGAGCGGATTCATCTTCGCTTAAAGATGGAGCGGTAACAAGAATATACAAAGCCTATACTCTGAATTTTAACGGCGCCGGCCCAGGGATTGTGGAGCAGGAGTTTAATAGCAAAGTCGAAATAAGCGCGCGGTCGCAGATGCGGAGCTATCGGTTCAGTAATTTCATAAGCGGACGAAAAGAGCCGGACGTTGTCGTGGTACTGGCGATTTCGGGCCGCGTGGCAGGTCTTGCCATATATGACGCCTCCGGCGACAAGCTGGCCGAATACACGCGAGGGAGGGCTAGAAACGACTCGGTTTTTTTTAAAGTGGCGAGCAAAAAAGGAGTGGTCAGAATCAAGTGGTTTCTCGGCAACCGAACAATCATCAGCGCCTTTGAGTCGTACGACAACAAAGGCCAGCTGGGCGCGTCCGAGATGACCTTTTACAAGACCAGTTTTGGCGGCGGATAACCAGAGCCTTATAACCCCGTTTTAAATATCGATTGTCACCGTCTCACCATCGGGAGACAGGCTGGCCTCAATCAGGTTTCGAAGCTGGGTCAGCGAAACGGACACTCCATGATCTTTATCAAGCCTGTCCCTGGCTGAAACAAGAAAATCGATCTCCACGTCTATTGAAATGGGCGATGCGCGGTCGCCGATGATTTTAGCGCGAAACGGAAAAGACTCGGAGCCCCCGGCGAATCTTGCCAGCAGAGTTTTGTCGGCGTAACCGATTTTCTGATGGACATGGGTCGCTTCTATTCTGTGGTATCCGGTGATTCTCAACTCACTCGCAAGATATTCAGAGATTGCCTTCTCGTTTTTTTTCCCAAGGTCGATGAAAATCATGTGGCCGGGCCGGTTTTTTTTTGTAATGGTC
>DRJW01000030.1 GCA_011052055.1 Nitrospirota bacterium | reverse complement strand
TCTCTTTTGGCCGTGTGATAAAAAACCTCGGCTTTAATCCTTAATCGTGACGGGGGCCTGTGAAAGAAAATTCTGAAAAATCGGCGCCAGCCGCAGGGTGGGGAGGGCGGAGCTGGACGCGGAGGCTGTACGACTGGGTGTTACACTGGGCGGACACCCCTTATGGCGCCCCGGCTCTGTTCGTTCTCGCGGTCGTAGAATCTTCTTTTTTCCCGATCCCGCCAGACCCGCTTATCCTCGCTTTGGGAATATCTAAACCGAAGAAAGCCATCTGGTACGCCACGCTTTGCACTGTCGGCTCGGTTCTCGGCGGCGCCATCGGGTATATGATCGGATACTTTTTCATAGAGTCTGTCGGGATGACGATTATAGAAATTTATGGTCTCGCGGCGAAGTACGGAATGATTAAAGAGCTGTACCAGCAGTGGAACGCCGTTGTAGTTCTTGTGGCGGGCGTATCCCCGATACCTTATAAAGTGTTCACCATAGCCGCAGGGGCGTTCAAGGTATCTTTTTTTACATTTATACTGGCCTCCATCGTTGGCCGGGGAGTCAGGTTCTTTGCGGAGGGTCTTCTTATCTACTGGTACGGCGAGCGTATACGCGGGTTCATGGAGCGTTACACAAGCTGGATCGGCTGGGCGTTCGCCATAATGCTGGTAGGCGGATTTGTGGCGGTCAAATTCCTTTTGCGCTGACCGGCGCCAGATTTTGTAATAAAATAGATCCAGTTTCTGGAAACCTTTTTTCCCTTCGTATACTATCTGCGCCGTTGAATTATGACCTCACCCGACAAATCACCTCATTGGACACCGCGCAGGATAATAAAATGGCTTTTTCTCTCCCTTTTGGCCCTTGTTCTGGCGTCTGTCGTTTTGCTCACGGCAGGCGCGTTTATCTTCAACTACTGGTTGAAAACAGCCGATATTGAGCCTGCTGTCGAATGGGTAGCGGCGAAAATCACGGGAGGAGAGGCGGACTTCGGGTCGGTGGAGGCGGATTTGACCAGGGGCGCGCGCGCAAAAAAAATCTTGCTAAAGCTTCCGTCAGGAGTAGTTATAAACATTGAGAAACTCGACATCGGTTTCGACCTTCGATCTCTCGTTGGCGGCGCCCTTGAAATAGACCATATAAATGTGGAGAGCCCTCATATAATTTTTACGGACGCTACAGACGGCGCAGGCCGTCCGGCGGGGGGAATGGAGGTATTTGCGATCCCGGCCATCTTCGCCGCTCCGGTTTTGATAAGCGCAAAGTCTCTAAGTGTTATAGACATCTCTTTTGAATATTCAGGAGCCGGTGTCAAAACCGGGATCAACGGCTTGAATTTAACAGGTCATGGAGCGATAAGCCGTAACGGCGCAGAAGGGGCGCTAACTCTTAAATCGGGGCAAAACTCCTTTTATTCGTTTTCTTCAGGTAATGTCTCGTTAAAATCGGTTTGCGATATGGACATTTCCCTTTCCACCGGCGAACCAGGCGCCATAAAACTAAAGGGATCGGCAGGCCTTGAAAACGTTTCCATAAAGGCTCCGTATAAAATCGATCCTGGTAAGGTTAAAGCGGAGCTTGACACCGACTTTAGTGTCACAGATGGGCCCTTGTCTGGCCGCTCCAGCCTGAAAATTTCTCTTTACGGCAAACCTGCGCTGAATCTTGAAACCGCCTGGAAAGTTTCAAAAGGTTATCTGGAGTATGAAGGGCGGATAACCAGGCTCAACATCGACCTGAGACATATGCCAAAGCCTT
Source organism: Nitrospirota bacterium (assembly GCA_011052055.1). Classification (GTDB taxonomy): domain Bacteria; phylum Nitrospinota_A; class UBA7883; order UBA7883; family UBA7883; genus DRJW01. Next base: position 4,460 of record DRJW01000030.1, on the reverse strand, counting down.
CGGACAGCGCGGATTATCTGTTGTCTGGATTCGCCAATTTTTCCCCCGCCACAATAAAGGGGAGAGTGGCGCTTGGAGAGGAGGGTGAATCGGCGCTTTCCATATCGGGAGCGGGAGCGATACACGCGAGCGGATTTATAAGCGAGGCGGTCAGCGCCCCTGAGGGGGCCACAATTACGGCGCAGTTGAACGATTTTACTGTTTCGCCGAAAGGGCCTGTATCAGGAAAAGCGCTGGTCAACGTAATTTCCCCGGTCGTTGAGTCGTCAGGTGTCATCGCCGATAACCTTATGGTCTCCATCGAGGCGAACCCGGCCGGTCTTTCGTCGGGCAAAATATATATCTCCGCATCCGCCGGTAAAACCAGCGCGAAAGATTTTCAAACAAAAAAAATGAGCCTCAACGCCACTCTTCTCGGAGATTTTATTAAAGGCGACCTTGGTTTTATTAAAACAGAAATTTCCCTGCTGGATAAATCAAAGATCGCCGTTTTCGGATCGGCTCTGGGCTATGGAAAAAAAGGGATCGATCTTACGGCGGAGATACAGGCGCCTTTAAAGGAAATCGAGCCGTGGCTTCAAAAAATTACGCAGGTCAAGGTTCATAGCGGACAAGCGCAGGCCACAATCAGGGCCAATGGCGAGGCCGGCGCCGATAACGTATCTTCTGAAATAGATTTGTCGGTGAAAATGAAAATCAGAGATTTCGAGGGGAGTTTAACAAACGATTCCCGGAGCGCGATCAGGTCCGCTGATTTTGATCTTTATTTTAATGACGCAGGTTTCGGAATAGATCATTTTAAAATGAAGCTGTTGGGCGGCGGTATGACAGGCTCCATGCGGGTTAAAAGCGAAGAAAACGGGCATACGCTAAGATTGGCTGAAACTTTTACCATGATAAACCTGGGCAGGCTGCTAAACAACGGCCCGGGGCTTGGCGAGGAGGAGTCGGCGATAGACGGCGATCTGAACCTCGATATCGCGCTTGTACAGGCGGGGAGGGGAGAAATAATCGATATTAAAAAAATCAGGTTGTCGGCTAACCTTTCCCGAATCGGCGCGAAAGCCCTTGGCAGGTTTCTTTTGTTTCTCGATCCGAACGAAAGCTCCCGGTCTATAATGATCGCAAGAAAAGCGCTGAAATACGCAAAACCATCTGGAGTTAACATCTCGGTGAGTCGCGGCGGCCTGTCCGTCACTATGGATCTGAAATATAATTCCCCGCTTGGAGGTCAGGCGATGTCGATACCGGTTGTCGCAAGGTTACCGATCCGGCGCCTCGTAAATATCGAGTTGATTCAGACTTACTTTAGCAGACTTATCGCCCTGGACGAAGCGATGCGCCTTACGATGGCCATACGTATGCAAAACAATGAAACCGGCGCCGCCCCCCTCAAATGAGCCAGGACGACATTAACACCAGCGACTCCGGGCTCTACGTAATTGTCATGTCATTAAACCGGCCTGTTAAGGTAAGAGTAGGAGCGCTGGGGATGGTCATGTTCGGGCGGGGCGCCTATCTTTATACAGGAAGCGCCAGGCGATACCTCAAAAAACGGATGGAGCGCCACAGGAGGCGGAAAAAACCGCTTAGATGGCATATCGATTACTTCCGTAAAGTGAGCAGATGGGAATTCTCGGTGTCGTTTGCCGGCCATAGCGGGGAATGCGAGCTTGCGCGCCTTGTTGAGCAAGCCGTCGACGGCGCCATCGCCCACTCACGGTTCGGCTCTTCGGATTGCCGTTGCCCCGGCCACCTGATCCATACGACAATGGGTATTAAAATTATATCGGCGAATCTGGACATTTTGAAAAGGAGAGGTGGATTTTGAGGACGTTTGACAAATATATCCTCACCGAGTTTTTCAGGATATTCATGCTGTCGCTTATCGTGATGGTCTCTTTTTACGAGATGGTGACTTTCATAGACATGTCCGGATACTTTTTTAAATTCAAAGCCACTTTCGACATGATGTCGAGATACATGATTTTCAAAATGCCCATGGCGCTTTTTCATGTCACCCCTATCTGCGTTCTTCTGGCCTCGGTGCTGACAATCAGCGACATGTCCCGCAACAGCGAGCTGATCGCCATGAAATCGGTCGGAATGAGCATGGCGCGCATAGCGCTTCCTATTATCGTGGCGGCGGGAGGAATCAGCTTCGTCTCTTTTATCGACAGCGAATACCTTTTTACCATCGCCGCCAAGGAGACGAACAGAATCTATTATGAAGAGATCAAACATCAGAAAAGAAAAGGCCTGTTCAGTCAGGACAAGTTCTGGTACATGGCCGACGACGGATCTATATGGAACATCGGCCTTATGGACATAAAAAATAAAACCATCAAAGATGTGGGCGTTTTCAGGTTCGATAAAAGCGGGTCTAAAATTGTCAAAAGGGTCACAGCCGATAGTGGAAAGCTGGTGGATGGCTCCTGGATTCTTGAAAATTACGTCGAGCGCGATTTTACAAGCGGCGGACAGTTCACAGAGCGTGTCTGGCCCCGGCGATCCTTGCCGGAGGACTCCATAAAGTTCGACGACCTTAACAAAGTAAAACTGAATCCAGAGGAGATGAACCTGGCCCAAATTCAAAAATATATTGAGAACATAAAGAGCAAGGGATACGACGCCACCAGATATGTGGCCGAGATGCACGCGAAAATAGGGTTTCCGCTCATAACCCTGGTGATGCCCCTTTTGGCCATACCGCTTGGCGCCAGGTCGAGCAGGTCGGGCGGGATTTTAATCGGGATAGGCGTTTCGGTGGTCATAGGCGTTACTTTCTGGTTCACGTTTTCGATGGGCCTGGCGTTCGGGAAAGCAGGAAGACTGCCGCCTTATCTTTCCGTTTACGGCGCTCACGTTCTGTTCGCGATGACCGGGCTTTACATGCTGTTTACAGACAGGCAGTAGACGGCGCGTCTCTCTCAAAAATTAGTTCAAGACCGGATATATTGACAGTTCTCTGACTTTAAGTGTAGAGTGCGCTGATTACCACTTGCCCTATTAACTGGAGGTAGAAGATCATGAAATTTAGAGTCTTGAACATATGTCTGGCTTTCGCGGTAGCATTGACTTTTACCTCCTGCGGAGGCGGCGGTGGCGGATCAGGTTCAAGTAGCGGCGATTCCAGTTCCAGCAGTGGCTCTAGCTCCTCTATCGAGTCTTCAATAATCGGGACGTGGGTATCTGTTTGCCAGTTCATCGGGGGTCCGGAGCCATACATCAAGGCAACGGTCACCTATCAAAGCGGCGGGCAAGAGACCGATACCGTCTTATGGTATATGGATTCCGCCTGCTCCTCGGCTACAGGGCTTAAAAAAGTCAATCAAACCTCATATTCCCTTGGTAATAGCGTTACAGCCAGCGGGAAGAGCGCGTATGAAATTGACGTCACGATAAATTCATGGGTTCTCACTAAAAATGGCTCCACCGTCTCTACCGGAGTAAGCGTTCCTACGACATACGGGCTTGTCGCTGTCGAGGGCAATAGATTATATGCCAGCAACAGTTCGAGCCCGATTACATCTTCGGCTGACCGTCCGACCGCTCTTGATCTTGACAACTATTACACCAGGCAGTAGGTGATTTATCTGTCCTGACTTGAACACAACCCTTCGCTCCCCCCTCCGGTGACCGGCGGGACATTTATTCCAAGAGCCGCCGTCTCGCTTCCTGCGTTATCGGCCTCCCCCTTGCCGGAAAAAATTCTCGTCCTGTTATGAAATACGAAATTTTCTATTGAGCCGCTTTTAGATGGTTTAAGTCGGAGCCGTCATACCGAGCGCAAGGCTATTGTTCAGCGTCACAGCCCGGCCCCTCAGCTTTTCCATGACACCCTGATAAGTTACAGCCGATTCGGTCAGCGTCAGGATGGGCGCTCCTTTGGAGATAAACTCACCATCCTGCGGGATGTCTCTTGCGCCGCTTTTATACCACCGCTCACAGCCGTGAAAAATCCCGTCGCGCCGGGCGAAAACCCGCGCCTGCGCCGTATAGTCAGAGGGGGCGCCGTAATCTAGAATGATATTGGAGCTTGCCCTGGTTACGGTGTCGATGTGCATGCCTAAAAGGTCGTTTAGCGTAACGGCCCCTAAAAGCCCCATTCCGGCGGTCGGCCTGGGGTTCACCTCTATAAGGGTCACCGACCCGTCGTAGATAAAATCGAAACCCCACAACCCCGCAAGGTCGAATTCAAGAGTGAGCGATTCGGCCATGATGGTGACCTGATCGATGATATCGCCGGCAAAAGGGTGGGGGTAGACGTTGCCTGCGAACCTGAAACCGTCCGCGCCCAAAGATTCGTCCCCTACGATCTGGGTCATAACCCCAAGCACCGTCGCGCTCGACCCGTCCGACACCACCGCCGCCGAGGAGGGCATTCCCTTGATAAAACGTTGAAAGTAGACCGGGCCGGTTTCGATAAAGTTCGAGAGACCAGCTTCAGTGATTCCGGC
>DRJW01000029.1 GCA_011052055.1 Nitrospirota bacterium | reverse complement strand
TTTCGTAGCGAAATCGAGCGAAAAGTCGTCAGGCGAGACTGCGAGACAAAATAGCCGCAAGCGTAGTAGTAACTACATTGTAGCGGAAATGGATTATTAGAGGCTCCCAATAGTTAAAAGCTGTCGGGATCGGTTTATTTAAAAGTTCTTTTCCGCTTCGCGCAACGGAATCCGTTCTCAAAATGACGGATGGCAGGTTTCGCCTTTTCGCGGGCTGTGGCTCTCAGGTTTTCCTGATCGTCGCCCCAGTATCCGCCTCTCAACACTTTCAGCTCTCCTTTTTGCGGCCCTTTAGGATTTTTCAAAGGGCTGACGCGGTAAAACCCGTGGTCATACCAGTCGGACACCCATTCCCTTACGTTACCGGCCATATCGAAAAGACCAAGCGAATTGGGCTGGTACCTGCCGACAGGGGTTGGGCCGCTTCCTTTATAGTTGGCGTCCTTTTTTGTAATGGAGGCGCCGCCAAAACCATATTCGACCTGCCTGCCCCTCTCTTTTGCGGCATATTCCCATTGCGCTTCGGTGGGCAGGCTTTTGCCCACGAACGAACAGTAAGCCTCCGCTTTAAACCATGAAACATTTTCCACAGGACAGTTTTCGCATCCGCGAAAACGGGATGGGTTGGAGCGTAACATATTTGAGAATTGTTTCTGGGTCACCTCGTACCTGTCCAGCCAGAAATCATCCAGACAAACGCGGCGCTCCGGTTTTTCATCGGGCAGGCCCATGCCGGAAGAGCTTCCCATCTGGAAACATCCCCCTTTTATAAACATCATTCCCCCGCTCATTTTTGGAGAGGAGGAGGCGCACGCCAACGGAGCCAACAGGATCAGAAAAAATAAAGCCGCCTGTTTGGGTAGATTAATGGACATTGATATGGGAACCTCATATTAATTTCAGAGCAAAAGAGTTCTATGTCTGGCCACCGGAGATGTCTTCGGGGTTTTGCATAGAGCCTATAAAGAGTATGGCTCCTGTCATATTATCGTCGATAATATACAAAAAAGGCCTGTCAATTATCATCTGAAACTCTTCCTCTGGTTTGTAGTCATCAAAGTCCACCACAGTCACGGTGGTAACAGCCGCCGCCTCGGTCCCCTTTTCCCAAACTTTAATGTATGTTTTATGAAAAACTTCATCCAACCGGACGGGATAGCCGCCACTTATCATACGGCTAAAATCGGCATCTTCGGAAAAAGCTACGCCCATCCCCATCGATGAGAGCGCATCGTTGACTTGTCTTCCCCAGTCAGCCTCGAATCGCGGAAGCCCCACCTGTCCGTGTGACACTTTGAGCGACGTCCTTATTTTATCCCACATTCCGGCGGAAAAACTTTTATGCAGTTGATTAAGGGACGATTCTTCGTCTGGCAAAACAATTGTCATTGCATAGCGCCTGTCCTCGTATGGTAGCCGGATCGCCTGAAAGAACTCGCCTTTCTGGTAGGGGTATGTTTCCGTGTTGAACATCAAGGGATGGTCTTTGGTTGCGCCATCGGCGAGGTGAAAGGGACGTTGATGTGTGAGGTCTTCGGTAAATTCCAGCGCCCAGGGCGCCTTGAAGTAAACCGCGTTCACGAGTATCAAAACGAAATTCGGGATCATCTCATCGATTACAATCTGTATCTTGCCGTTTGTTTTTTCAGCGGCCCAACTGTTCACCTTGTCCGGGGCGTTCGGGTCGCCGGGGTCAAGATAACCGGTTTGAGCTTTATATTTTTTCTCGCAAATTTCTGCGAATCCACCCTTGAGTGTTAACCCTTCGCGAGCCCAAAGCGAGTTGGCCACGTTGATAACAAGTTTGGATTCTAGTTTTTCTTCACTCGCGAATGGGTCGTTTTCCGGGGTTTCGGGCTCTTGTTCCCTGTCATCGGCGCAAAACGTGGATATGAGGGTTTCGTTCATGGAATTTATTTCATCCATCTCCATATCAGAGAGTCCGAGCGTCTCTTTGATGCTTTGGGCGGTGTCCGTATCCGCGCCATTAAGCGTCATGCCAAGCGCCATGGAAATGCTGAGAGGAGAGACGAATATATTTTTATCCGGTTGCTGGGCCAGGAGTTTAAGGTAAAGGCCTATTCCAAAGCTCAGGTTAGACATTCTCGCGACTTACCAACTCTATTAGCAGACATTTCCCATGTTACTCTATTTTGCTTTTTTCCACTTATGGGAACCTCTAATAAAAACCGTTTTCGATATTTAGGATCATTTCAATCGTCAGGATCATGGTTTGTCAAAAACCCGATAGCTTTTAAATAGGTAAAAATCGTATCGACGCTTTCGTCAACTGATTGAAGATCGGTTCTGAGATGAACTTCCGGCTCTTCCGGAGCTTCATACGGGGCGGTGATTCCCGTGAACTCCGGGATTTCACCCCTGCGCGCTTTTGCGTACAGCTTTTTCGGGTCTCGTTGTTCGCACACTTCAATCGGCGCGTCCACAAACACTTCTACAAAACGGCCATCCCCGGCGATATCACGGGCGCCACTGCGATCACTTCTGTAAGGAGAGATAAAAGATGAAATAACAATTATCCCGGAGTTGTTAAAAAGGCGCGACACTTCGGCGATACG
>DRJW01000028.1 GCA_011052055.1 Nitrospirota bacterium | reverse complement strand
GCCGCGAGTTCATGTACGTTGATGATATGGCGGCCGCTTGCGTCTTTGTCATGAAAAACTATTCGAATTCAGAGATAATAAACATAGGCACAGGAAAAGACGTTACAATCCGGCAACTTGCGGAAATAATCATTGATGTCGCCGGGTACGAAGGGGAATTGCGATTTGACGAATCAAAGCCTGACGGCATGCCGAGAAAGCTGTTAGATGTATCCCGTCTTAAATCTTTTGGCTGGACAGCCTCGACCGATTTGAAGGCTGGAATAGCAAAAACTTACGAGTGGTACTTGTCCGCATTGGAAAACGGCGATATCCGTATGTAAGAGGCGTTTTCTTCTTCTGGCCTTTAAATCTTTTATAGAGACCGTTCAAGCGGCATATAATTCGCGCATGCTTTCAAATATTTTCAGCGTAAAACAAGTTGTTTGCGCCGCTTTAGCTATCGTTATATTTATCGGGTTAAACGGATGGATACTAAGAAACGCGCCGGTAAAAGGCGGAGACACCCACCATTACCTGGACGCTGTGGATGAGCTGTACGAAAATGGATCAATTACAAAAAGAAATCAAAACTATTCCGGGTATGTTATTTTTTTGACTTTCTGCAAAATAATTACTCCTCATGGATATTCATACCTGTCTACATCGGTCGCCATACAAGTTTTTGTGTCATTCGTGGCTCTTTTATCAGTTTATTATTTAGGCGTATCCATATTTTCTTTTCCCACCGCCTCGTTATCAACACTCTTTTTTTCACTAAACTATTACTCGCTATTCTGGAACCAGTACGTTTTGACAGATTCTCTTTTTATTTCCTTCGTTACCATCTCCTGCGCGACAGCTCTATTATCATCGCGCGACCGAAGATACCTGGCGATATCGATACCGGCAATCATATTTACGGCGATGTTACGTCCTAACGGACTGGTATTTTTTCCGGTCTTTCTGATTTATATAATTTCAACCCTCAGAGTGAAAGCGCGCGCGTTGATATACATTGTTCTGGTGATATGCGTCACAATTGGAGCCTCATTTCTATCAACGCAATTCCAAAAAGCCACTGGCAGGATTCAGGTTTTGGATAACCTGGAAGGCGGCACACTAATCTGGGGTCAAAAATATCTCCCCATGCCGAAAATGGAAAAAAGAAGCGGAGAAACAGTGAAAGACACTTTAAATTATTTTATTGATTATCCGAAGGACGTAATCTATCTTGCAGTATCCAGAATTTACATCAATTATTATTTTATTCGGGATGGATATTCCAAAAAGCATGTTGTTTTTCTTATGATAGCGTTACCTCTTTTTTATCTTCTTTCCATAGCAGGTGTGGTGAGGAGTTTTACTGTTGGAGTCAATAGAGACAAGCTCCTGCTATTAGGGATAATTACAGCTCAAACCATTGTATTCGCAGGCACATACGCGGATTACGACCCCAGGTTTTTGTGCTATATTATCTCGCTTATCGCATTGTTCGCTTTTTATGGTTTTGAGTGGATCATAAAACCGTGTTTTCCGTCATTCAGGTCGAAATTTGTTTCTTGACACTATTGCTATTACGGCTAATATCATGGCGCCATTACATTGAGCTTTTCATACGAAGAATACAGAAATAAGCGAGTGTCGCATTGGGATAAAGTCGCCGGGGATATAGACACCTGGAGAAGATGGAGCCGACATTATCACAAAAAACTCGCGACGATATATAATTTTCTTATTCCCAACAAGCAAAATATACTGGAGGTTGGATGCGGCTGTGGTGACTTGCTCGCCTCTCTTTCTCCGGCTCACTCGGTTGGCGTAGATTATTCACCGGAAATGATCAAGGTCGCCAGGCAACGTCATCCAGATATCACGTTTATTTGCTCCGACATTAATGAACTGGAGAAAGATGAGAAGTTTGACATCATTATTATGTCGGATCTTGCGAGTGAGCTGTGGGATGTGCAGGAGACATTGACAAAGATAAAAAGGTTTACGAAACCCGATACAAGAATAATATTTAACTTCTACAGCAGATTGTGGGAAGCGCCTTTATCCCTGGTAAAGTCCATGAAACTTTCCACGCCCACACTCAACCAAAACTGGCTTACGAAAGAGGATATTACGGGTATTTGTCATTTGTCCGGTTTTGAAGTAATCAGGAGTTGGCAGGAGATTTTACTGCCGCTTCCCATTCCCGCCCTGGATAGCCTTCTAAACAGGTTCTTCGTAAAGCTGTGGCCCTTTAAACATGGCGCGCTTACGAACTTTATGATAGCAAGGCCCTCCCCGGTCGAGTCGAGCGCTAGCGCTAAACCTACGGTATCGGTATTGGTTCCAGCGAGAAACGAAGCTGGGAATATTTCCAATATTTTAAAAAGAACGCCAGAGATGGGAGGCGGCGTTGAGCTTATCTTCGTCGAGGGTCACTCTAAAGATGACACTTACGAAACAATTGAGCGTGAAATAAAAAATCATCCTGAGCGGCGCGTTAAACTTATCCGGCAAACAGGAAGTGGCAAGGGGAATGCTGTCAGGGAGGGGTTCGATATCGCTACCGGTGACATTTTAATGATTCTTGACGCCGATTTAACCGTGCCACCAGAAGACTTGCCTAGATTTTATGATGCGATAGTTTCAGGTAAGGGAGAGTTTGTAAACGGAGTGCGCCTTATTTATCCCATGGAAGATGAAGCAATGCGCTTTTTTAATCTATTGGGGAACAAGTTTTTCAGCATGGTATTTTCATGGCTACTCAACCAACCTGTAAAAGACACTTTATGTGGCACAAAGGCGCTAAGCAAGAAAAACTATGAAAAAATTAGTATGAACCGCGCCTATTTTGGCGATTTCGATCCTTTCGGAGATTTTGATCTTCTTTTCGGAGCGTCCAAACTTAACCTTAAAATCATAGACCTGCCGGTCCGATACCGAGCCCGGTCATACGGCGAAACCAATATTCAGCGCTGGAAGCATGGGTGGCTGTTGATTAAAATGTCCTTTTTCGCAATAAGACGGCTCAAGTTCACCTGACGCCCGTATATCAAAGTGGAGAGATAAAACACGCCAGGTTTTATCCACATGGGAGCGGTGACTCAGCTTCCAAAACCGCCAGGGTTGGCTTTATGCCACCTGTAAGCCGTTTCAACAATGGATTCCAGGTGGGGATACTTGGGTGTCAGCCCAAAAGTTTTATCTATATGTTCCGACGAAGCTGTCAGGACAGGCGGGTCGCCATCACGCCTTGATCCCTCCTTAACGGCGATACGCTTGCCGCTTATTTTCTCCACAAGTTTTATAACCTGACGGACCGAATAACCAGAGCCGTTTCCAAGATTGAACGCCGCCGGCTCTCCGCCTTGTTTTATGTAATCGATGGCCTTGATATGCGCTTCGGCAAGATCAAGGATGTGTATGTAGTCGCGGACACATGTTCCGTCGCCGGTTGGATAATCGGCTCCGAAAATGGTAATCCTCTGGTTTTGCCCCAGCGCGGCTTTGATCGCAAGAGGGATAAGATGAGTCTCAGGGTCATGGTCTTCGCCCAGTCTTCCATCAGGATCGGCTCCTGCGGCGTTAAAATAACGGAGAAACACCGGCCTCAATCCATCTGATCTGGCGAAGTCCAGAGCCATCCGCTCAAAAACCATTTTAGAAAAACCGTATGGGCTCACAGGATTTTTTGGACAATCCTCAGGAATCGGAATTATTTCAGGGATACCGTAGACTGCGCATGACGATGAAAATACAATATCTCTAACGTTATTGCGGATCATGGCCGAAAGCAGGATAAGGCCATTCGATACGTTATTTTTATAATATTTGTCCGGCTCCTTGACAGATTCTCCAACATATGAAGACCCGGCGAAATGAAGAACAGCGTCGATAGAATAAGTCGAAAATATGGTGTCCAGCAGATTCGCGTCGCCTATGCCGCCTTTTACAAGTTGACCGCTTAAAACAGCTTTTTCATGGCCAGTGGAAAGATCGTCGATCACGATAGCGTCCCAGCCATCGACCGCAAGCCGTTCGACGCAATGACTGCCTATATATCCCGCGCCGCCGGTGACAAGCGCGGTTTTTCTGTTTTTGATCATATTAACCGATATTTCCCAAAGACCCCTGGCTGGCAGAGCCT
>DRJW01000027.1 GCA_011052055.1 Nitrospirota bacterium | reverse complement strand
TGAAGATATCAGCAGGGCGGCTGATATAGCGGAGCAGGCGAACAAGCATGGCGTAAAGATAGAAACGCCTTTTCTGGTGACGCCCGGCTCCGCCCAGGTTTATGAAACCATCAAGCGCGACGGCCTGATAGACAAGTTCACGCAAATAGGCGGCTCTGTTTTAGCGAACGCCTGCGGCCCGTGTATAGGGCAGTGGAGCCGCGACGATGTGAAGAAAGAAGATAAAAACTCTATCATCACTTCGTACAACCGCAATTTTCCGAAACGTAACGACGGAAGCGTGAACACTTTCGCTTTTGTGGCAAGCCCGGAGGTTGTAATTGCGTACGGTCTGGCCGGGACGCTTGAATTTAACCCTTTAACCGATGAGATAAAAACAGGTGAAGGATCGTTCAAGCTTGAGCCGCCAAAACCGGCGCCGGAGATGCCGCCTGCCGGTTTCGTTTTCGACGCGGGCGGCTATGTTACGCCTTCCGACAATCCAGACTCGGTGGATGTTTCCATCAATCCGAACAGTGATCGATTGCAGGCGCTGGCGCCTTTCGAGGCGTGGGACGGCAAAGACTTCGAGGATTTACCGATATTGCTTAAAGCTAAAGGCAAATGCACGACGGATCATATCTCTCCTGCGGGGCCGTGGCTGAAGTTCCGGGGGCATCTCGACAATATCTCCGACAACATGTTCACAGGCGCCATAAACGCCTATACCGGCGAGGCCGGTCATGGCCTCGACCTTGTCACCGGCGAGAGTAGTAAACCGTTTACAAAGATAGCGCGCGGTTATAAAGAAAAAGGGATGGGATGGGTCGCGGTAGGCGACGAGAACTATGGCGAAGGCTCGTCGAGGGAGCATGCGGCGATGTCGCCCAGGTTTTTGGGCGCGTCCGCAGTTCTTGTCCGCTCTTTCGCCAGAATCCACGAAGCCAACCTTAAAAAGCAGGGAGTGCTGGCGCTGACTTTTATCGACCGGGACGATTATGAAAAAGTGCGGGAGACCGACAAGATTTCAATCAAGGGTTTAAAAGAACTGGCGCCCGGCGTGAACGTCACCGTAGAGCTTACACATGAAGATGGATCGAAAGAAAGCTTCGAGACGGCTCATACGCTCAACCCCGACCATATTGAATGGTTCAAGGCCGGCTCCGCGCTTAACCGGATAAAAGGGACTGGATAAACTCTCCCCTCCCTTGACAGGATGGGAGGGCGCAAACGCGCAGGCTCACTCGCATGATCTGGCAAGACCGTGAGAGTCATGCGCCCTCGCGCAAACGCGCAGGCCCACTCGTATGATCTGGCAAGACCGTGAGAGTCATGCGCCCTCGCGTGAGACCGAGCAGGCATGACGCTTACCCTGTAATTTCTCCCCCTTTCCGAGGGGGAGTGATCCGCAGGATCGAGGGGGTGTTCTATTTTCTTAATATTAAATGAACACCACCCCGTTACGGGCGTGGCCCAGCCATTCCCCTTCTCGGTAAGGAGGGGAAAAGCTTTCTACCGGGCGCCATCTCGTCACGGGCGCGGCCCAGCCGCTCCTTATTTATCTTTCCATCTCCACCATTTTAAAAGCTCCGGGTCATGGTTTTTGCGGGAGGCGAAGTAAACGGCGCAACGGAAAACATAGAGCATGCACCGATCGACCCGGACTCCTTTCCATACGCAAAGCTTTTCGTACAATTGCTCCGGATCGGCGTCTTTCAAATCGGAAACGGAGCCGACTCCCAGCTCTTGCAGGTCGCGCGCGATTACTTTTCCGACACCGGGAATCCGCCTTAAGTCGTTTGCGTCCCGGTTTGCAGATCGTTTAACAGCCATTGCAAAACTTTTTTACATGCCAGATCATATTTGCTCCTGCTCACACTATACGCCCGATGCGTCTTCCCGCCACTGTGATATCGCCCCCTCCGCTCTCCACTCCGGTTCGGAAAAACAGAACCTGGCGGAAGGGTCAGGCGCTGGATCCTGATTTGTATTTTTCGAGCTTGCGGTAAAGTTTGGGGCGGCTTATCCCCAATATTCTGGAAGCCTTGGAGATGTTGCTGTTGACCGCCTCCAGGACATGGAGTATATGCTCTTTTTCGATTTCCGCGAGGCTTTGAAGGTGGCGCTGTTTACCTGGTTTTAGCTTTTTCTCGAAACTGATCGGCAGGTTTTTCATCTGTATTACGTTTTTCGGCGCAAGGCTTACGGCCCTCTCAAGCACGTTGACAAGTTCGCGTGTGTTGGAAGGCCAGTCATACTTCAAAAGAGCCTCCATAGCCTTTTTAGACAGACGTTTGTTGCGGCTTACGGCCAGGTCACTGCGGTGAATGATATATTTCGCAATCTCAGGGATATCTTCCTTGTGATCGCGCAACGGCGGCGTGTTCACGAGTGAAGATGAGATTTTATAATAAAAATCTTCGCGAAATTTGCCGCTTTGAGTCTGGTGAAGCAGATCTTCGGTCGTGGCGAAGAAGAGGCGCGCGCCCGATCGCATCTCCGAGAAACCGCCGACACGCCGAAATTCCCCGGTGTCGAGAAAATGGAGGATTTTCACCTGCATCGATGGCGACAACTGCTCCACTTCATCGAGTAGCACGGAGCCGTCGGCCGTGTTTTCGATGATCCCTCTTTTACGCATACCGGCTCCCACGAATGCGTCGGCTTCGTGTCCGAAAAGCTCCGTTTCCAGCTTTCCTTCCGACAAAACGCCGCAGTTGACGGTTATAAAAGAATTGTCTTTTCTTACTGAAGCTTTATGGATCGACAACGCTACCAACTCTTTGCCTACTCCGGCCTCTCCATATATAAGCGCCGGCCCAGCCTGGGAGGCCACGTTAGCGATCTCTTCAAGCAAAGCTTGCATAACCATGGACGATCCTACCAGCTCTCTTTTATCGTCCTTTAGTTTCAGCTCGTCACGCAGTCTCGTGTTCTGCTCGGCCAATATTTTTTTCTCGTAAGCCTTGCGGACGATTATCTCCAGCTCGAACAGCTTGCACGGTTTGGCCAGATAGTCGTAGGCGCCAATTTTCATCGCTTCAATCGCGGAGTCTATGGTGGCCAGACCGGTCAGCATAATCGCTTCAAAATCGGGTTGGAGCGTTTTTATCTCACGCAGAAGGTCGATGCCGGAAATGCCAGGCATACGGATGTCAAGGACGCCCACATCGAAGGCGCCAGAGCGCGCCAATTCAAGCGCCTCCTCACCTGACTTGCACCCTGTCACTTCGAATTCAGACCTTGCGAACCGGCGCACAAGTAGCTCTCTGAACGCGATCTCGTCATCCATTATCATCAATCGTATTTTCTTATTATGCATATCAAAACACCATCAGGAAATTGTTCTGGGTAAACGGATGGTAAACTCTGTTCCTTTCCCTTGTTCGCTTGCGACGGAAATAGCGCCGTTTAACCGCTCCGCCAGCTTATGGCATATCGACAGGCCAAAGCCCGTTCCTTTGCCGACAGGTTTGGTCGTAAAAAAAGGGTCGAAAATCTTTTCCAGATGCTCCTCGCGTATTCCCAACCCTGTGTCGCTGATAATAATATATATATACACTCTCTCGAATCTTGTGTTAACAGAGATTATCCCGTCCGCCCCCACCGCATCGACAGCGTTGTTTAAAATATTAAGCATGATCTGCTCTATCATGCTTGAGTCGGAGTCTATATCGGGCATCTCCTCCGCCAGGCTGGTCTCGAACTTTATCTGTTTGCTCTTGCTTTTATGGGACGCTGTGTGGATGGCCTGCAGAACCACATAGTTCAGATCAACAGGAGCGACGGTTAAATAGAGGGAGCGTGTAAAATCGAGAAGTGACCGGGTGATTTCCTGGCATCGATCCGCCTGGTTTGTGACCATCTCCAGTCCTTTGGACAGCTCATCGATATCTTTTTTTTCCGCCGCCCCGTTATTTTCAAGTTTGTCGAGCATATCTTCGGCATAACCGCTTATAACAGCCAGGGGGTTGTTAATCTCATGGGCCACACTCGAAGCCAACTCGCCGAGCGCCGCCATTCGTGTCGCCAGCAGAAGTTCGCTCTGGGCTTTTTTTAGCTCCCCCGTCCTCTTTTCCACCAGGCTTTCGAGCCGCTCCGAATAATCTTTGAGTTTGTCCTCAAGCTGGCGGCGCTCTGAAATATCGCGAATGATCAGATGAATAACATCCCCTCCCTGGGTTCTGATTGTGTTCGCGGAGATGTCCACATATAAAAGAGAGCCGGACTTGCGCTTTAAAGGATGGCCGTTGATGCTCCCCGCCCCTCCCGACGAGACGTCCATGACGTTTTGTCTCAGTTGATCGCCCATCAATTTGCCGATTGTCTGGCCGACAAGACCTTGTTTGTCATAGCCGGAGTACTCACACGCCCTGCTGTTGACCTCGGTTATTTTTCCACTGTCACGCTCCACTATTATGATAGCGTCCCCCGCCTGCTCGACGAAAGATCTGTACTTGTTTTCCGAGTAGCGCAGATCCCTGGTTCGCTCCGCGACGATGTTCTCCAGACGCTCGTTAAAGCTCTGTATGCGCTCAAGCAGAAAAAGGTTCGCAAAAGCCAGAGCGGCATGGTTTGTAATCAGCTCGAGCGCCCTTTCGTTCTCTTTGGAAAAAGCGCCAATATCCGGATGGGACATATTAATAACGCCTATTACATCTTTGTCGCTCTGGATCGGAAGACAGAGCAGTGACTTGATTTCGATGTTCGATTTTGTCTCTATTTGCAAAAACCGGTCGCTTTTCGTAACGTCCTCTATTAACAACGAAGTCCCGTGAAACGCCACCCATCCGGCCGATCCCTCTCCCAGCGCAAGGCGGATGGGGCTGGGCTCGCTGTAAGAAAAATATCTCGTTTCCTCATCCTCCTGGCCTTTGGCCGCCTTTAACTCCACATAACTGCGGGTATGATCGACAAGCCACAACGAACAGTTCTCAAGATTCGTCTCGTCGATAATGACATCGACAATTTCCCTGCATATCCGCTCGGCGTCGAGATTCCACTTCATCGACTCTCCTATGCGCTTTAGGATGGAAAGCTCTTTTACCTTCTCTCTAAAAGCGGCGTTGGACGTGGAGAGGGCCTGGGCGTAGGCGTCGCGCTCTTTTTTCAGTTCGGTTATCGTATCCTCAGCGTTTCGCTGAGCCGTTAAATTATTCAATTCCAAAACTCTCGATTGTTTCCCGCTCATTTTCAATCTCAGTTGTAACATCATCAAGTTTCCCGTCGCCAAGCTCAAGTATATCTATCGCCACCTCATCGAGTTCAGGGTCTTTCTCATTGCCGCTGGCGCCTATCTTTATCTGATTGCAACAAAAGTCCGCCACATGCGTGAGCGCGGCCATGGTTCCGGGTTGGTTTTCTGGCTTTCCCGGATCATGGTGAAACTCCACCGCTTCGATAACGGGAGGCGGAAAATGCCATTTTGACGCCAGATACTGCCCCGCTCCGCAGTGGTCGATACCCATTAAATCCTCTTCGACAGTCCTGATCCATTTCTTGTCTTTGCGCGCGATCATGACGACTTCTTTATACTCTTCACTAAAATAATTGTTAAAAACCACCTTTCCAACATCGTGCAGTAGACCGGAGACGAACACAGTTTCTGAATCGATTTCACCCATAACGTCAACTTTGGACGCTAGTTTTTTCGAAAAAGCGGCGACCGCCAGAGAATGAACCCAGAACTTGTCCCAGTCTAACGCATTGCCCCTTGATTCCGGTGAAGAGTGGAATATCGAAGCGCCAAGCGCGAGGCTTTTTACCGTCTGGAACCCCAGGATAACAATGGCGCGCGATACAGAGGAAATAGATCTGAAATGCCCGTAAAAAGCGGAATTCACAAGCCTTAGCAACATGGAGCTGATAGATTGATCTTTAGAAATGACCTGAGCCAGATCATTGGCCGTCGCGTCAGGATTTCCAGTCACTTTTATTATTTCCATAAGCGTAACGGGAAGAGCCGGAAGCTCATCTACCTTCTGGATAAGCATTCGTCTTTTGCGGCGGTCGGCAGGAGCGATACTCATTTTTACAAAAAATGGTCTTAATTTTTCGAAAATTTCGAATCATCTATAATGCAATGATACATATTGTACGAAATAACACAAGAATTAATTTTTCCAAGACTTGTTTAATATATCCGGGATACGCGGTCTACGCGCAAAAGGGGCCTGGAGCGTGTAGCTACATCATGATCTGGTTTCGACTATGAGATCAATTATCTCCCTGACCGCTCCCTCTCCTCCGGCTGATAAGGTAACCCAATCGGCCTGCGCCAGCGCCTTCGGATGCGCGTCGGCCACCGCCACCCCGACGCCAGCGGCTTTCATGGCTGGAATGTCCACAACGTCGTCACCAATAAAAAGGACTTGCTCCAGAGCGACACCGAGTTTTTCAGCCAGTTCTTTTAATATTTCATCTTTTTTGCGATGCCCCTGAAAGACATGCTCTATTCCCAGTTCCCTGGCGCGCAAAATCGTCGCCTCGGAAACTCTGCCGGAGATCCAGGCCAGCTTATACCCCTTGAATCTGGCCACCGCAAGCCCGTGCCCATCTCTTACGTTAAAGTTTTTCGATTCGCTTCCATCTGAGGAGATAGTAATACGCCCGTCGGTGAGCACTCCGTCCACGTCCATCGCAATCAAGTCTATGCCGGCCATTTTTTCACGCAGTTTTTCGGCTGTAAGTTTCGGCATATGTTATACAGGATACTTATAATAAACAGTTAAAAGTTACCAGAAAAAGTATAACCCGTTTAAAGAAAAATGTGTAAAGGGAGAGGTGGCGATGGGTATAGGCAGGCCGGTTACTCCAAAAGAGCATGGCGCCTGGCTGGCGCTGGGTGTCTCGTTGTTCACCGGCTCTTTTGCTGTAAAGCCGGAAGGCTCTGTTCTCTGGCCGGAGTTCGCTCTTTTGACTATCGCCTCATTTGCGGGCTTTATGGCTTTTACTCCGTTGCGGCGCCTGTTGATCCCTTCGACCGGCGCCAATAAGGGCAGGAATCTTCTGTGGCTGATTGTCTACCTTCTGATATCGGCTGGATGCTTTTTTACTCTTTTGTTTCACTACGAGCGCGGGGGGCTTTTCTGGTTTGTTATCCCCGCCTCTGCTTTGACCATATCGTATCTGCGGTGGAACATAACCAAATCACAAAAGTCCCTGTCATTAGAGACCGTGTGGATAGCCGGCCTCGCTCTTGCGTCTCCTGCGGCTTCTTACGTTCAACAAAACGGGCTAACCGCCGAGGCTCTCTTTCTCTATATCTTAATGGTTATCTGGCTTGTGGACCGGGCGATGATGGCGCGCCAAATTGTAGATTCGATAAGAAGAAAAGCAAAATTTGGTTCCGTTCGCGCCAAAGTCCGCCGTTATTTACCGCAGTTTTTAATTCACCTGGCCGCGCTTTTGCTGGTAGCGGTAGTTATCACCATATCTAAAGGCCTGATTCCCTGGACGGCTTGTATCCCTTTTTTACTGGCTACCGCTAAAAACCTGGCGGATACGCTATCGCTAAAACAAAATAACGACCCGATGAAGGCCGGTTTCTCCGAAATGCGGCTGGGGATAGCCTTTGCCCTGATTATGGTGGTTGTTTTTAGAATCAGGTTTTAAGGTTAACTAAATTATCAAGTAATTTTCCAAAAAACAGGTTTATAAATCCCACGTTGTACTAAGCGCTTACTTTTAGCCGCCTTTCAGCGCGTCGGAAATTTCCTTGCTGTTGTCGTCAAACATTTTCTGGACGATTTCCTGAAGAATTTCTCCCGGTTGCTTGGCCCGGACGATCGCCTCGTGTTCTATAATCGCGCTGATATCGTCTGGAAGGTCTATGGATAAATTAACTTTTTTCCTGTTTGCGCCTGGGTCGGCCATAACCGCTCCTGCTTGATAAGGTTGATTCAAGTTTTTACAATTTTAGCCGCGCACAGCGGCCTTATCAATCGAATTGTCCACAGTTAACGCCTTTACCCTTGTTTTTTTGGTCTAAACTAAATAGAATCTCCTCTTATCTGGCTGGCTTAAAAAGGTAGATTGCAAAGAGCGGGGCAAAACGTTGTCGCGGTTATAGAGCGGTTGGGCCTTATGGTCAAAGCAAGCTTTATCAAGCTTTTTTTGAGCCGCGCGCTCGTGAGCTATGCGCTCATCATATACCAGATAAAGCAAAAGCTCTGCTTGTACTAGCCCGCATACGAAATTTAGCAAGCTACGACATCCCGGCTTTTTTGTTAAGAAGATTCAGGAGATCGCTATATGGAGTTAATGAAAGGGAAAAAAGGCCTTGTGGTGGGCATAGCCAACGAGAGGAGCCTTGCGTGGGGGATATCACAGGCGCTTCACCGTGAAGGCGCCGACCTCGCCTTCACATACGCCAGCCAGCAGTTTGAAAAAAGAGTGAAGCCATTGGCCGAGTTGTTGGGCTCTTGTTTTGTCCATGAGATGGATGTGACGGACGATGGGGCGATGGATCGTGTTTTCGAGGCTTATAAAAACGAATTCGGACAGATGGATTTTCTTGTGCACGGAGTAGCTTTTTCGGATAAAGGAGAGCTAAAAGGCCCTTACTACCAAACGTCGCGGGAAAATTTCCTGATGACCATGGACGTTTCGGTCTATTCGTTCACGGCCATGGCCCGCAGAGCCCAGAATATAATGCCGGACGGAGGGGCGATGCTCACGCTCACTTATTACGGCGCGCAAAAAGCAGTGCCCAACTATAACGTTATGGGGGTGGCCAAAGCTGGACTGGAAGCCTCTGTGCGTTATCTGGCGGTGGATCTTGGAGAAAGAGGCATCAGGGTAAACGCCATCTCGGCGGGGCCTGTAAAAACTCTCGCGTCGTCTGGCGTGGCTAATTTTAAAGACCTGATGCGCCGTGGAGCGGAAGGCTCGCCAATGAAACGCAACGTCACCATCGATGAAGTGGGAAACGCCGCCTTATATTTGTTATCCGGCCTGTCAACGGCTACCACAGGCGAAATTCTTTTCGTAGACGCCGGTTTCCATGCCTCGGTCAGCTAATCCTTAAGATAGTCGAAGTAATGCGGTTGCTGGCCACTGTCATTTGCGTGGAAGAAGCGGTTAAAATAGTTGGCTACGCCGATCTTTTAGATGTCAAAGATCCTTCCAAAGGCTCTCTTGGAGCGCCAGACATTGAAACCGTCCGGGATATTAAAAAAGCTGTCGGCTCCGCTCCCCTGTCAGTGGCCTTGGGCGACCTGGACAGCGGGACGGTCGAGCTGGGGCTGTCGATGGCGTCCGCCGGCGCCGATATAATCAAAATAGGCCTTGCAGACAACAGTCGCCAGGAGGCGGTCGACGTTTTTAAAGCTTTAAAAAAACGTCTCCCCCCAAAAGCGCGCGTTGTCGCCGCCGCCTACGCCGACGCCGGGTATCACCAGTTTTTTTCTCCGTTGGGGCTTCCATCTTTCGCTGTTGAGGCCTCAGCTGACGGAATTTTGATAGACACCTTCGAGAAGTCGGGCAAAAAACTTTTCGATTTTCTTTCTGCCCGCGAACTGGTTTCAATAATTTCAACAGCCAGAGATTTAAAACTTATGACAGCGCTGGCTGGATCGCTTGATGTTGATGATATCGAAGATGTGGCTTTGGCGTCGCCCGGCTTTGTTGGTTTCCGATCTGCTATCACTATCAGCGGAAACCGTAACGGGCGTGGCGTCGATCTTTGTAAAGTTTCGCTTCTCAAAGATCGTCTCGTAAAAGCGGTGGCTGGGCCACAGCCGTAACGGGGAAAACAGAAAGGCGCTTTCGCTCTCCGAATAAAAAAACCGCCCGGCCATAATTTAAATGACCGGGCGATTAATATTATTCAGAAAATCCCCGATAATTCTTTTTCGCTATAAAAAAACGATTATCAGAAGCTCTCTTTAGAAATCTTTAAAGTCGTCATCCAGCGGTATGATATCTTCATGTTCGTGCGCCTTTGCGCCCCTTCCTGCCCTTGCTGTTTTCACAACCGGTTTATGCGGCGTCAACGCTTTCGGCGCGCTTTGGCCACTGGATACTGATGTATGATTCGCGCCTGACGCGCCTTTGATAAGGACGCCAAGCTCTCCTACCATATCGGACAGGCTGTTAGCCTGGGCGGATAACTCCTCGGACGCCGCCGCCGACTCCTCGGCGTTGGCGGCGTTTTGCTGGGTCACCTTGTCCATCTGCGTGACGGCGGTATTAACCTGATCCACACCCTGCGCCTGCTCGTTCGACGCCGCCGCTATCTCCGCCACAAGATCGGTCACTTTTTTGATTCCGCTCACGATACCTTCCAACGCCTTGCCTGCCCGGTCTGCGATCGCGCTCCCGTCTGACGCTTTTTTGACAGCATCCTCGATTAGCGACGCCGTGTCCTTGGCCGCCGTGGCCGAACGCTGGGCGAGGTTGCGGACTTCCTCGGCGACAACGGCAAAACCTTTGCCATGCTCTCCGGCTCTGGCCGCCTCCACAGCGGCGTTCAACGCCAGAAGGTTCGTCTGGAAGGCTATCTCTTCGATTACCTTTATTATTTTCGATATCTCCTCCGACGACTTGTTGATGGCGTCCATCGCGGCAATCATCTCTTCCATGGCTTTGGCGCCGTTTTCGGCTTCCTCCCTCGCGCTCGAAGAAAGAGAGTTGGCCTGGCCTGCGTTGTCGGCGTTCTGTTTTGTCTGAGAGGCCATCTCCTCTAAAGCAGAGGATGTCTCTTCAAGAGAGGAGGCCTGCTCGGTGGCGCCCTCGGCAAGCGACTGGCTGGAGCCTGAAATCTGAGCCGAGGCGGAATTGACCTGAGTGGCTCCCTCCGCAAGATTACTAATGATTGTGTTGACAGGTTTTGTAATCGACCGGCTGATAAAAAAGCTCAGAACCATCAATATCACAATGCCCACCAAACTGGTCACAAACATAATAACGACAAGCTGTGTGTTAGCTTCGTGGGCGGCTTTCGTGTCTTTATCCATCAGCATCTTCTGGTTCTTGGCCATTTCGGAGAGCATCTTGGTTATTTTCCCTGCGGTAGGAGCCGCTTTTGTCCCAAGCCACCTGTTAGCGAGGTTCCAATCCTTCCCCTGCCTGATTTCAAACATTTTAGAAGGCAGGACTTTGAACTCGTCCCTTGCGGTCTTGAACGCATTATACGATTGCAACTGAGCTGGCGTTAACAGATAAGTGTTTCTGGAGAGGTCGCCGAAACGTTTTTCGTTTTTCGCCCAGAGGGCCTCAAACGTCTCATGAAATTTCTCGTCTCCCGAAAGAAGATACGCCCTGATGGCGCCGAGCGAAAGCCCCAGTGAGCCTCTTGTGTCGGCCATCATCCCAAGCAACGCTTTGCGTTCGGCGGTCGCTCCTTGTTTAGCTTCAAGATTGATCATGTTTGTAATTTCTCTAGCTAGGATGGCGGCTTTGGGCGCGGCTTCGGTAAAAAGCATTTTGTTGGCCGGCAGGTTGTCCGGGGTGTTGGCGATATCTTCAATCTCTTTCTGGAACTTTTCAAATTGGCCAAACAAACCCTCCAGCGCGTTCAGTTTTTCTATGTTTGCGGGGACTGTCCAGCTTTTTGAATACTCGTCCATCCTGGCGAGGGCCTGGTTAATATTTTTCCACGCCTTGAGCCGCTCCGTTTTGAACTTCGGAGCGCCAAGAATTATCCAGCCGCGCAGGGCGGCCAGTGAATGGTTCACACCGTTTAACAGCACGACGCCAGTCCTGGCGGTAGGCGCTCTTAAGTTGATAACCCTGTCCGTTATTACCTGGGTGTTTTTCACTTCAAGGATGGAGATAAGAATAATCGCCGCCATAATTAAAGACGCGACCACCGGGATAGAAAATATTTTAATGGTAAGCGACATGTTCTTGAACATTTCAATTTTCCTATTTTTTAAATTTTCCAACTGCAATTTCCTTGAAACAAGGAAACGCTTTCGCCACTCCTAATTGCTTAAGAAACAATATATAATAAAAGGGGCTCCAGAGCCAAGCCTTATCGATTTGTTAGAAAATGCTTATATGGG
>DRJW01000026.1 GCA_011052055.1 Nitrospirota bacterium | reverse complement strand
TCTGTACAAAAGGAGCGAGCCGATGACGGTGAATATTACCGCGAACCCGATCCAGGTTATCCTGACTTCCCGCCTGCTTTCTCCTATCGCCATCAGTCCAGCTCGAACTCCTTTTGCCAATCTGTATCGTCTTTAAGCTTGGGTTGCATGGTTTTATCCAGAATATAGTTTCCAAGCACAAGAAAATCCATGCCGGTACGCATAAAACATTTGTAGGCCTCTTCGGGACGGCAGACAATCGGCTCTCCACGCACGTTAAACGAAGTGTTAATAATCACCGGGCATCCTGTCAATTCCTCGAATTTTTTTATAAGTTGATAGTAGGCGTTGTTGCTTACTCCGTCGACAGTCTGGAGCCTCGCTGAATAATCGACGTGCGTTATAGCCGGAATATCGGAGCGGGGAATGTTCAGTTTTTCGATCCCGAAAAGCTTCTCCTGCTCGCCTGTCATCAGGGTCCTGCGGCTCTCCTTTACAGGGGCCACCATCAGCATATAAGGGCTACCGGAGCCAAATTCGAAATACTCATCCATCTTTTCCCTGAGAACCGAAGGAGCGAACGGCCTGAACGATTCCCTGAATTTTATTTTAAGATTCATCACCGACTGCATCTTCGACGATCTGGCGTCGCCCAGAATCGACCTGGCGCCCAAAGCTCTGGGGCCGAACTCCATGGGGCCGTAAAACCATCCGATCACCTTTTCATTCGCCAGATGCCGGGCCGTGTGGGAAACCAGCTCTTCAACGGAGGATGTTTTTACATACTCTATCTTGTTCTCCTCAAGATAAGCGCCTATCACTTCGTCGGCGTAGTCTGGCCCAAGATAAGAGCCTTTTTGCAAGTCGGTCTTGTTGTCAACCGATCTTGGACGCCCTTCCACCTTGTACCATGCGAAAAGGGCCGCCCCCAGAGCGCCTCCCGCGTCGCCCGCCGCAGGTTGAACCCATATTTCATCAAACACCTTGTCGGCGAGAAGTTTGCCGTTGGACACGCAGTTAAGCGCCACGCCTCCCGCCAGAACAAGCTTGCTCAACCCGGTGACGCGCCTTGCGTGCCTGCCAATCCTGCTCATGGCCTCTTCGGTCACCACCTGAACGGAGCGCGCCAGATCCATCTCTTTTTGCGTAATTTCTGATTCCGCTTCACGTGGAGGCCCGCCGAAAAGAGAGTGAAATTTTTCGCTGGTCATCGTAAGGCCCGCGCAATAGTTAAAATAGCTCATGTCGAGTTTAAACGAGCCGTCTTCTTTGAGATCGATAATGTTGTCCATTATCAAATCTACATAAACAGGCTCGCCATAAGGAGCCAGCCCCATCACCTTGTACTCGCCGGAGTTGACCTTAAAGCCTGTGTAGTATGTAAAAGCGGAGTAGAGCAGGCCAAGAGAGTGCGGAAAATCTATTTCAAAATCAAGATGGATATCGTTTCCTTTCCCCGTCCCTATAGAAGTGGTGGCCCATTCCCCAACGCCGTCTACGGTTATGATCGCCGCCTCTTCGTATGGCGACGGATAAAAAGCGGAGGCGGCGTGCGACTCATGATGCTCCGGGAAAATCATCCTCCCCTCAAATCCATCCAGCTTTTTATATATATAATCGCGCATCCATAACTTTTCTTTTAGCCACAAAGGCAGGGCCATGAAAAACGATCTGATTCCGATTGGAGCGTAGGAAAGGTATGTCTCCAGAATTCTTTCGAACTTGATCCACGGTTTGTCGTAAAAGGCCACTATATCCAGATCGGATGGCTCAATCCCCACCTTGCCCAAACAGAATGCCACCGCGTTTTCAGGGTAGTCGGAATCATGCTTTTTGCGGGTAAAACGCTCCTCCTGGGCGGCGGCCACAATCTCGCCGTCTTTTATC
>DRJW01000025.1 GCA_011052055.1 Nitrospirota bacterium | reverse complement strand
CGGGCGAGATGAGCATGACTTCTATCGAAAAAGCGTCTGTGTGCTATAATTGCGCGCTTTCAAAAAAAGCCGTCGATCCGGTGACATTCGATCTGAAAGGAATTTCGGACGTCACCGATGTTTTCATTATCCTGGGCGGAACGTCCACCCGGCATGTGCAAACTATAGCTTCGGCCATAGAGGATGTTTTGAGGATGGCCGGAGAAAAAAATTATCATGTTGAAGGCTACCAGAACGCCTATTGGGTTCTCATCGACGCCGGTGATGTGGTTATTCATGTTTTCTCGGAGGAAGCCAGAAGATATTATGATCTGGAGAGACACTGGCCTGACGCGCGGAAAATAGAATTCGATCCGCCCGCCGCCGTAGAAGCGACATAGATTGGTGAGGAAGTAGAGAATGGATAAAGACAGCGCCGCGCGTTTCAGAAAAACGCTGATCAGCCTCAAAGGGCAGTTGGCCGGAGATCATGAACGGATAGTCGGCGCCAGCTCTGAGGAGTTCGGAGCCGACATGCCCGACATCAACGATGAAGCGTCCCGGACCATGTCAAGGAGGATACTCCTGGAGATCGGCGACAAAAACTTCGACGCAATCAACCAGGTCAACGACGCCCTGGACCGGATCGAAAAGGGAGAATACGGAATATGCGAGGAGTGCGAGGATAGCATCCCGGTCAAAAGGCTCGAGCTCCTTCCTTTCGCGAAATATTGCGTGGAATGCCAGGAGCGTCTTGAAAAGTGAGGCGTCGAACAATTTAGAAAAAGCGCTATGCCTATCCAGCTTATCTTATTTTTACTAGCCATTTTGGGCGGGTTTTTATACCTTACGCTCCTCAACATAGCGCCCGTGCCAATAAATATTTATCCAGATATCACAATTAGTCTTCCGGTTTCCCTGCCGCTTCTCGCCGCGTTTTCCGGCGGAGTGGTCACGGTTATGCTTCTCTATTTTTACGACACGTTTATAGATACGGTTAACAAGGCCAGAAAATCGGCGCTTGACAAAAGAGCTCGCCGTGTCGTGGAGCTGTATGATACAGGGGCGGAGCAGTTGCGCCTGAATAATTCCGGGCAAGCGGAAAAATATTTCAAAAAAGCCCTGGCCCACGACCAGAGCCATACTCCGTCAATCATCGGCCTGGGAGTAATCCGGCGGATGGATGGAATGGTATCCGAAGCGGTAAAGCTTCACTCCAAAGCGCGGGGAATAGATAAAAACTCGGTCACCGCCCTGATGGAGCTTGGCGAGGACTATATCGCGGCGGAGCAGTTCACAAACGCGGTCTCTGTTTTTCAAGAAGTGATAGGCCTTGTCGGCCGGTCGCTCCCCCCTCATATCCGGATACGTGATATTTTGCTTAAAACGCGCAATTTCAAGGAGGCCATTTCAGCCCAGAAACGGATCGTATCCATAGCGCCGAGCGGACAGGCGCAAAAAGAGCGCGCAATGCTGACTGCGCTCACTTATGAAGAGGCTCTGGACAAGCTGGCCGGAGGCAGGTTTTACGACGCAAGGGACGGACTTAAATCGGTTTTACGCAATGACGGCCAGTTTATCCCAGCTTACCTAAAGCTGGCGGAGGTGTACGAACGGATCGGATCGACCAAAAACTCGATCAAGACTCTGGTAAAAGGTTTCAAAGCCACTCGCTCAATTTTAGTTCTAAAGGCTCTTGAAATGTTCCTGTCGGCAAGAGGCGAGATGGATAAAGTGGTGGACAACTACAAATGGGCGAAAAACCTTGAGCCGGACAATGAGGTTATACGCCTTCTGCTGGCGGACGCCTACGTAAACGTATCCAACTTCGCTTTGGCCAGGGCCGAAATTGACTCGCTTAACGGATCGCTCGCCCACACCACCTTGTACCACCTGATAGAAGGAAAGATACAGCATGGGGAAAATAACATAGACCAGGCCCTTAACTCCTATGGCAAAGCGCGCGAAAAAGAGGCCATGTCTTGCCTCAGCTTCACCTGCTCGGCCTGCGGCGGCGCAAGCCATGAATTTTCCGGGCGATGCAAAGCGTGCGGGCAATGGAACGCCCTGCGGGCCGTTTTGTCGTAACCAGGCGTATTGCCACCGCCCACCGGACGTCGCCCACCGGACGCCGGAGCGCAATAAACTCAAAACCTGGCGCCCCCGGCTACTTGCGCGCGTCCCCCGGCCCCCGGCCCGGTCGGCCCGGTCGGCCCGGTCGGCCCAGACAAACCGCAAGCCTATATGATTTTCTTTCCGTGCTGACGGCTGTTTTCTATAAACACCTTGTTATTGTTTTTCCCGGCAACCATTGAACCGGCCACATAGAGCCCCGGCACGCTCGTCTCCAGCGTACCTGAATTATGCTCCGGAGCCAGCGTTTCGCTGTCGATCCGCGCTCCGCAACCGTGTAGAAGCTCCGCATCCGGGTGATATCCGGTAAGCGCAAAGACAAAATCGTTTTTTAGTTTTACTTTGCCGCCGTCAATATTGTTTTTTACCTCTATCGCGTCCGGCTCGACCCGGACGACTTCGCTGTTGAACATCGCCT
>DRJW01000024.1 GCA_011052055.1 Nitrospirota bacterium | reverse complement strand
GGAAACACTTTTCTCAGGGAAGATCCGCTTGGCAGTTCGTTATCGATGTTCTGGTATTCTTTTTCAACCTGCCCTAACCACTTAAAAGCCGCCTCACAGTTTTTCTTCTTTCCACCAGACAAAAAAGAGCCTAAGCGTGAGTTGGAAATATCAATCCTCTGGATAGTTTCCTCATGTCCGCTTTTGGAGGAAATTGATTTTTTGTTTTGCTCGGCAGAGCTTTTCTTTATTGCCTTGACTTTGCCTTTTCTTACGGATGATTTGTTTGCCTTAACTGTCTTTGACTTGTCCCGCTTCTTTGCCGGTTGGCTAAGTCCGGCGCGCCTGGAATCCTCACTTTCTACTTTATTCTTGGTTTTTTTTACCTTTCTGACTGTCCGTCCTGCCATTAATTTACGAGAAGCGTCGGCTACATCCTCATGGAATGTTTCATCAATATAATCGTCGAAGAATTTATATACTTTCGTATTACAATCGTTAAATATCTTTTGAAACATCTCATAATCGGCTTCATTCCAATTCGATAGCTTCTGGGAAAAATATTTCTCAATTTCAGCGCTAATTGTCCCATCAGCAATGAGAGCATCTATATAATTCAGAGGAAAATCCTCCAAATTATCGCACGAGGGGATTTTAATCGTATAGCCCGTTATTGGCTCATTTTTGCTTTGTTTGATATCTTCAGGCTCAGCCTGTTCCTTTTCTTTGGACTTCTTACCATTGAGAAAGTCCCATGCCCCCTCAGAAAAAGTTGGCGAGCTTAATATGACCACGCAGAAAACCACCGTGATAATGCGTATGAACACAAGCCCCTCTTTATTCGCTAGAATATCCCTGCATTTACCCTTCAGGACAGCTAATGCTTATGGTATGAGAGATTGTACTAGAGTTACGACACGTTACTCAAGTCCATTCTTAATTGAAATTATCCATAACGCCATTCCCGCTTCGACGTGACAGCGCTTCACATCTGTGGCGCCATAAACCGGGGCTACGACGGTAAACGCATAGACGGCGGTACAGATGATAAATAAAGATACTTTTTTAAAGGGAATTTTCATCGACAGCATAAGAGACAACATACGGGAGACAGGTTTGCCTCGCAACAAAAGCTTTATCGTGTGTGGCTGTTAGAGGTTTACTTAAAACTGTAACCGCAGGTTTCTATATCGTCCGGGAATTGAGGATACCTGTCGCATATCAACGGTTTACTATCAGGATGGAGAGCGCACCTGTTGTCTTTAGTAAGCTTGTCGCAGGGAATATTCATCTCCAGCCCGACCGCGTTTAACTCCCTGCTGACATCAGTAATTTTTATTCCGCGATAAGAATAGTAAGCCCTGGCGCTTTCCAGCGAACCGTGCTGGGCCACGATGTTGGTCAATATACCGGTGATTCTGAGCGTCCGGCAACACTCGCCGCACGAGACACATTCTCCTTCGCGTCTGAGTCCGCTCATACGATTAATTCTTTTAATTGGTCAAACCGGTCTATCAACCTGTCGGCCCCGGCTTCTCTGATCTCGTCAACCGGACGGAACCCGTATGTGACGCCGACGCATACAGCCCCCGCGTTTTTGGCCGTTATCATATCCACAGCCGAATCGCCGACCATCACCATCCTGGCCGTTGGCGCGCCGTATTTATCTGCGATTTCATAAAGAGCGGCCGGATCCGGTTTTTTTACCGGCAAAGTGTCCCCTCCGTAAACCACGTCCCCAACTGCGTCGTATAACCCTATTCCCTCCACGATTTTTTTTGTGAATCGCTCTGGCTTGTTTGAGACAACCGCCATTTTGTATTTTCCTATAAAGCTGTTTATGGTTTCACTTACCGTATCAAACAGCCGCGTATTTTCAAGGAGGCGCTCGAAGTAGCGCTGTCTGAAAAGGTTGAGCATCTTTTCTTCATCCTCAGGCGCCCCGGCTGAATGGGCCGTTCGTTTGATAAGCGGGGCGATCCCGTTCCCCACATAGGTTTCGATCTCCTCAATGGGAAGCGATGCGTAGCCCAGTCTGCCCAGCGCCCAGTTTAATGAGTTGGCGATATCGAGCCTGGAGTCGATGAGAGTGCCATCAAGATCGAAAACTATGACATCTATGTCGAAGCGTTTCACAAAATATATTCACAAGAAAATTATATGGCGAGATCCCATTGTAGAACAATTTTGTTCTGCGCGCTAAAGCCGGAGCCGTCGGGGCGCCTCCTGGCCGACGCGCTGGATGTGTCCATCTGAATCTCCAGCCCGAAGGTCATATTCATGGTGGGACGGATTTGCGTTCTAAGCTGGAGCAGTCCTACGTCCTTGTTTCCCATTTTGAATATTTCGTCGTCGATTGTCTGTGTATAGCCCTCATATTGGGAAAATCCATAGGCCAGCCCGGTCTCGAACCATGAGTTCACATACCATATCGCGCCCAGCGAGAAGGCCATGCGGCTTATCCCTTCTTGCGAAAAGGAATGGGTGACTCCGTCTGTCGTAACCTGCCGGTCTCCTACTGAAAATGATGTTCTGTCGAGCGTAAAATCGACCGCGAAATAAGGGTGGGCGTAACGGGCTGAGAGAATGAACTCCTGCGTTTTTTCATCCGCGCTTTTTGAATTGGCCGGAAACAAAAGAGCGGCTCCCGATGAGCTTGTCGCTTTCTGGTCTATCTTGCCGCTACTGTTTCCCCAATAGCGCAAAGAGACCGAGATTTTCCCTTTGTCCACCCGGCCCATGGCTGTAAACGCGAGGTCAGAGTCGTCATTCTGGCTTGACGTTATCTGCGCGCCTGTGTAGACGCCAACTTCATAGGTGAAAGGGCCGTATTTAGGCCTGCCATATAACCTCAACCCGGTGTCGTAATGAGCCGCCGTAAGGCCGATCTCTTTCGAGTTGTTGTTATAAGGGCTACCGTAAAAAGCTATCAGAGGCGAGCCAAACCATTCTCTGCCTGCGGGCACCGCGTCATAATCAACGACTTTCATAGAGCCGATGTCAACGCCGAGGAGGCCAGGCTTGAACAGGTT
>DRJW01000023.1 GCA_011052055.1 Nitrospirota bacterium | reverse complement strand
CTACTTTCATCACTCCCAAGGGCGTCGAGAAATCTTTATCGACGCACGCGAAAAAATCGTCCGACAATGAATGGCCGACGCCAAGTATTACAAACAGGTCAGCGTCGGAATTTCGTATTTCGCGCCATCCCGCCGCCATCATATCGCCACCGGCGCGAAAATCTATATGGGGCACAATAATAGCCTTGACAAAATTTCCGTTTTTGGGCGAGCGCTCCGCCAGCCATTTGTCGATCAAGCCGTTAAGCTGTTTCTCATCATCTGGATAACTTTTTCCGGCGAACACGGCCCTCCTCGTTTTATCCGCAAGAAAGCTTTCGCGCACCGTGGCCTTGCGCTCTTTAAAGCGGGCGTTGTCGAGAAACAGGTTGTCGTCAAGTTTGGATATCAGGCTCAAAATGTCTTCGTTTAAAACAGGCTGGTTGAACTGCTTGTGAAATTCGTCGCGGATCTGGCTTACGTTTCGATGGCCGTTCATCTGGGTGATAATGAAAAACGCGGGGAGGGAGACCGCCAGGCTTACGTCGCTGAATCCTTGCGGATCGCTTAACGAGACCATCTTGCGTCCTTCGGCTTCAAAGGGAACCGCCTCGATAGACCTGGCGACAGGATATTCGTTCACACAACGTCTCCGTGACTATTGGTAATTGCGCGTCTTTGCGACAGGATTCATCGAATGGAAAAATGACCGCCGCAGGTAAAGCGCAAGACGAGTCATTTTCCGTGTCTTGCGAAAAAGTCGGTTTTGCTCTCCTCGCCCTGGATAAGTTTTCGTATATTGCTCCTGTGCGTATAGACAATCAGTATGGCCAGGCCAAAAGCGATAGTCAAAACAAGGCGCCCGGCCCCAGGCTCGATCAACAGTATAAACACCGGCAAACTTAAAGCCGCAAACATCGATCCCAAAGATACATATTTTGTGGTAAACGTGACGGCAAGATAAACGCCGACCGCCGCCAACGCGGCCCCCGGCGCCAGCCCCAGCATAACTCCCCCTCCCGTGGCCACTCCCTTGCCGCCTTTGAACCGGGCGAAAACCGTCCAGATATGGCCGAGTATCGCAAGAACTCCGCATAACAAAGCGGCGCGCTTCTCCGTGACAATCCCCGCGCCATGCGGCGCTATGAAAACAACGGCCGCGTAACCTTTGAAAATATCGACGCCAAGAGTGACAAGATAAGGTTTCAGCCCAAACAGCCTGTACACGTTCGTCGCTCCCGCGTTGCCGCTTCCGGCTTTACGTATATCTATTTTTCCTACGATACGCCCCGCGATAAGCGCCGCAGGTATCGAGCCGATAAGATAACTTGCGACCAGCGCCGCCGCCAGCGAACTCATAAAGAGTCCTTTTGGTTATAGATAACAGTCTGGTTTCGGCCTCCGTTTTTCGCTTCGTACAGCGCTTCGTCCGCTTTGGCTAAAAGCCGCGCTCCAGAGTCAAAGTTGTTTGCTGTTGTGTCGCATATCCCCAACGACACGGTTACTTTCAACTTTCCCTTGTCGGTCGTAAACGATTCGCTCTCGATATCTTTCCTTATCCTCTCCGCCACGGCGCGCGCCAGGTTCGCGTCTGTCTGCGGAAGGAGCATGGCGTACTCCTCCCCCCCGTATCTTGCCACCACATCCACCGTGCGAAGATGAGCTTTTAGTTTGCCTGCGATAGCTTTCAGGATCTGGTCGCCCACAGGGTGTCCATACGTGTCGTTTACTTTCTTGAAATAATCGATGTCGGCCATCATAAGGGAAAGAGGTTGTTTAAAACGTTTCGAGCGATCAAACTCGGAAGAGAGCCGTTCATGAAAAACCCGGTGATTCAAAAGAGAAGTGAGGCCATCGGTAATCGCAAGATGCCGGAGCAATTCCAGCTGACGCAGGTTCTTCAAAGAGGCGGAAAGTATTTCAGCGATCAGCGCGACAAAATTAAACTCCAGGTTGTCGAAAAAACCGTTGCTGTTTCCATTGATGTTTAAAACGCCCAATAACTCCGATCCGGCCTGAAGAGGCAGGCAAAGCGCGTAGTCATCTGTATACTTGTCCCGTTTTACATCTGCGGCGAATCGCGAGCCAGGAAAATCCGATTCGGACACTTCCTCCATCCTCCGTAAAGCCTCCGCCATCATCGGAGATTTATCAAAATCCATTTCAAGCCCGTCCATTTCGTTTTCTGCGTGGTTGTGGGCGATAAGGCGGAAATGGCCGCCGTCTTTGTCAGTTGTAAAAACGGAAAACCGGTCTGCGGTAATCAGCTCTCCCAGTTCGTTTTTTATAGCCTGGGCCATGGTGTCAATATCCAGGACGTTTATGTTGTGGGCGAAACCGACAAGTTTCTCAAACTTGCGATGATAATCCATGACCCTGAAATGAACCCTGAGCTTCGCCAACAGCTCCGGAATATTGAAGGGCTTGGTGATAAAATCATCCGCGCCGATATCCAGCCCTTCGATTTTATCTTTCGTCTTGCGCATTGCGCTTGCGAACACGACTTTTATTCCCCTGGTTTTTTCATTCTTTTTCAATCGTCGGCATATCTCATACCCGTCGAGATCCGGCATCATAATGTCAAGTAGCACAAGATCGGGTCGATCCTTGTTGACCATATCCAGAGCGATCTCGCCCGACGCCGCGCAGGAGACACGATATCCGTCCGCTCTTAAAGTTATTTCCAGGGTAAGACGGATATCTTTTTTGTCATCGACGATTAAAATATGAGGTCTTTTCATGTTTCAGGCGCTCTTCGTCTCAAATGGAATGAGGATGATAAAATTACTGCCACTGCCAGGCGCGTTTTCGGCGGTAATGCTACCATTGTGCGCCTCTACTATCTCTTTACAAATCGCCAGCCCAAGCCCGGTTCCAGAGTATCTGCGCCTTATGGTG
>DRJW01000022.1 GCA_011052055.1 Nitrospirota bacterium | reverse complement strand
GGGTAATAGCTTGATTCCGCATTCATTTGCTCCGATGGCAGTCTTGATTCGTTATCAATAGATTTTTTGGCGCAATCGATAAGATTTGTTATGCCGGTCATATAAACATTGGCCAGAACGGATGATAAAGCCTCAGGAGGATTTATCTTAACAACACTTCTTTTAATAATCGGCCCTGTGTCAATTCCGGCGTCGATGTAATGAATGGTTGGGCCGGCCAGATCAAACCTTTCATGAAACAGCGCGAACTGGATAGATGAACTGCTTCTGTAATGCGGCAAATATCCGTAATGCATGTTCATGGCTCCCAACCTTGCTGTTGTTAACCAAGGGCCTTTCAATATCCGGCCGCCGAATATGATTATCAAGTCAGGTTTGGAGATGTTAAGCCAACTGTACACACCATCGGTATTCGGGTCTTCGGCGTACATAGGTGAACTAACTTTGTCAGGCTCAATGGGAGACAGCCCTTCTTGTAGCATGTCGATCATCTTGCTCTCAAAGTGATCCTCTTTACCGTCAAACAGGTATTTTTCAAGTGGAATATCTTTCAACTGGGCGCAAAGGATATGCCTTCTCGCTCTCCTGTAAAAATGGGAGCCGCAGTTGAAAAACGTGTTTCTCGCTTTATCATCGTTTATCGCGCTGGACTCAATGAACGCTTTTTCTGTTCCCTGTATTAGAGTATTTGTCCAATACGCCCCAATTTCTCTCTTAAGCAGGGAAAGGAAAATGCGGTGCCGTAAACCTGTCCCGGTAACTACCAGCAATTTCATGCGTAAGTGAAATTGGTTATTCAGGTTTATATTGAAAGGTATCCGCCATCGGCCTACTTATATGACAGGTAACGAAACCTGCCCCCGCTCGATGAGCTGTTCGGCCAACACCCAGTCTTCCATCGTATTGATGTCGAACCCCTCATATTCTTCTGTGATAAACGGGATCACGCTGGCCCCGGCTATAGAGCTTGCCTCAATGGGAACTCTGCTCCAGGCGATCTCAAGGCTCGCGTTTTGAATATATACTTCCGGAAGCGACTGATATGGAGAGCTATGCCACGGCTGATTTTCAGGCCCGAAAGGAATCAGGGGTAGCATCCTGTTTTGCCTGATAACCCACATTTTACATGGATGCTGGCCGCACTTCTCTACTGCGCGCAAACTGTCCACACTATCAGCGTCAAGAAACATGCCCCACGCTCTTTTGATAGTCTCCACAGTTCTGAACGGACTGGTGGGGCGTAATAGCGCAAAAGCGTCGTAATCCCTTCCCGCGCCACTTAATTTTTCCAAAGTGTACTTTACCCATTCGATATCCGCAGACATTTCACCAGAGAATTCTTTTGGGCGCATAAAGGGAACCTCCGCCCCATATTTACGAGCGGTGTCTGCGATAGCCTCACTATCTGTGGACACAATAATATCTTTAAACAGACAACTTCTTTTGGCGGCGTCTATGGTATAGGCGATTAAAGGATGGCCTCCTAATTCGCGGATATTCTTCTCTGGGACACGTTTAGAGCCTCCACGGGCCGGAATCAGGCATACCTTTGAGCAACTGGATATTTTCATCATTTGGCAGGAAGAATGTTTATATTTATATTCTTCCATTCACAGTAAACGTCCAGGGCTTCCGTCCCAGGCTCTCTTAATCCATTGCCAGAATTTTTTACTCCACCAAACGGCATGTGAGGCTCAGAGCCATAAGTGCCGGCATTCACGTTTACGACGCCACTTTTCATCCTGCGTGTAAATTCAATCGCCATGTTGATATTTTTTGTATGGATACAGGAAGTTAACCCATACTCAGAGTCGTTTGCCAAATCCACGGCCTCGTCGAACCCGGATACCCGGTAGAGCGTCGCGATCGGACCGAACAGCTCTTTTTGGGAAATATCGGCTGAGGCGCTTACGTTTTCTATTAGCGTAGGCTCCATGAAGTATCCACCGCTGTTGTTAGCGGCAATACTCCTTTTCCCACCAATCAAAACTTTTGCGCCTTCTCTTTCGCTTTTCGCTACCGCGTTAATCATTTTATTTAGCTGATTCTCGTTAATCACACAGCCCAGGTCGTTTGAGTCTTCAATACCGACTGTTATTTTTTCAGCCGCTTTTATCAACATATCCTTGAACTTATCGTAAACCGAATCGAATATTATTATTCTACTGGCCGCCGCGCAACGTTGCCCGGCGTTAGAGAACGCTGAAAGTATTGTCCATTTGCAGGCGTTGTCCAGATCAGCGTCGTCGCAGACCACGAGCGGGTTTTTTCCACCGAGCTCAAGAAATACTTTAGCCAGTCTTTTCGATGTCGCTTGGGCTATAGTTCTACCTGTGGCCGTACATCCGGTAAAACTGACAAGATCAACTTCCCGGTTTTCGACCAGCGGCGCCCCGGCCTCCTGTCCATATCCATTGATAATATTCAATACCCCATCAGGCAATCCCGCTTCCTTAGCGAGTTGAGCGAAAGCCCAGGCCACCATAGGCGAATCCTCCGATGGTTTCAAAATCGCAGAGTTCCCGCAAATAAGCGCGGGAAATACCTTCCAGGCCACATTTGCGATAGGAGTGTTAGCGGCTATAATCAAAACCGAGATTCCCACGGGAACGCGGATAGTCATCGCCGTCCGCTCCTCCATGCCTGATGTGGTGGTTTTACCATAAAACCGCCGTCCCTCACCCGCCATAAAAAAGCCTTGTTCTATAGCGGCCCCGACCTCGCCTAAAGCGTCTTTAATGGATTTGCCCGTCTCCAGATGAACTATCCTCGCAAGATCGTCCTGGCGATTACGCATAATTATGCTAATTTCACGCAATATCTCCGCCCGTCTCACCGGTGTCGTAGAAGCCCAGCCCGGTTGCGCCATTTTGGCCGAGGCGATAGCGGCGGATGCGTCTTTTTCAGATGATCGCGAAACCTGACAGAGTATTTCGCCCGTAGCTGGATTAATTTTATTGAATGTTTTTTCATCTGCCGCAGGAACCGCATTGTTGTCAATCCAGTTAAAAACAGTGTCTGTAACCAGTGAATTCATAAGTGAGATTTCCCGTAATTAAATTTAATGTTTAGTCACCATGCTGTATATCCACCTTCGACTGGCAAATTAACACCCGTTACGTAAGACGAAGCGGATGAGGCAAGAAATACCAGCGGCCCTGCAAGGTCTTCGGCTACCGCCAGCCTGCCAAGAGGCGTTCGCTCGCTGAACTTTCGCTTAAACTCCTCATCCTGGCCGCCCAACACTCCACCAGGCGACAAAGCATTGACCCGGACGCCTTTCGATCCCCAATGGGTGGCAAAATACCTGGTAAGATTCAGCACAGCCGCTTTTGACGCTCCGTAAGCGGGCGGTTTAATAAAAGGCGGCTCGCAATCGATATGGTCATAGAGGGCCTTATTAGGGGAAACAGAAGCGTACAATGACCCGATATTTATTATGCTACCTCTTCCTTGTTTTATCATCGCGCCGCCAAATACCTGCGTGACCTGGAAAAGACCGGAGACATTCACCAATAGCGCAGGCATAAACTTCTCCTCCGGTATATCCTCAAGCGCGTACGAGGCGCCTGGCTCCGGTGGCAGGTCGATGCCTGCGTTGTTGACCAGAATATGCGGTATCCCAAAATTATCCACGCACTTATCCAGAGCCTTGACGAGCGCCGCCCGGTTCATTATATCGGCGTAAGCCAGATGGACGCGCTTTGCGCCATATTCATCTTTTAGAGAATTGAAACGTTTGGATGATTTGGCGTCAGGATGATCCATGGCAAACACGTTGGCGCCAAATGATAAAAGGGCCTCCAGCCAAATTGGCCCCAGTTTCCCCAGAGCCCCGGTAACTACCGCAGTTTGGCCGGTGAGATCGAATATTTTATCGTAACCCATTTATTTATTCAGCTCATCATCAAACCAATCGCATACTTCCCTGACGGCGCCATAGCCTCCTTTGGCTTTGGTGACACGCGCCCCAAGATTTTTTACATCATCCATCGCGTCGGCTACGACTATCGGCAAACCGACCGCTTTCAGGCATTCAAGGTCGTTGATATCGTTTCCGACGTATGCGATGTTTAAAAGATTTATTCCCTTATCCTCAGATAAACGAAGGAGCGCTTCGTATTTGTCCGATAGCCCGTTTATACACTCAAGTTTCAGTTTTTTGGCCCTGGACTGGACAACACTATTTATTTCAGTGGAAAGAATAATCATATCCAATCCTCTCTTAACCAGTTTGGAAATTCCGAGGCCGTCGGCTCTGCAACAGCGAACCGTTTCCCTGCCATCCTCAAACACGTAGACAGAGTTATCAGTAAATACACCGTCAAAATCGAAAACAAGGAGATTGATATCTTTGGGAGATACGCTCATTTAATTTTCGAGAGCCTCAAAAAGAATGTCGTCATCCTCTTCCAGATCATGAATAAGCTTTTTACCTATTACCCTTTCAAGCTCATGAGGGTGCAAACCATCGCCCGGACTTTTAAATTCTATATCCTCCTCCTTTAAAATATATCCTTTCGGAAGATCATGCCTGGCTACCATTTTTTTACTCATTTTTGTAATCGGCGATTTTTCACACTCATGAGTTCTTTTTGTCGCGCTTCCAAGAGCTATTCTGGTTCTATTTAAATCCCTCACAAGCTTTTTTAGCCCTACAGGCTCCAGGGAATATCCATGGTCAGTCCCCTTTAACGCCCTGTTCAAGGTAAAATGTTTTTCCATAATTCTTGCGCCGAGGACATAAGCCGCCGGCCCCATCGATATCCCATTAGTATGATCTGAAAGCCCAATAACGGTGTCCGGGAATAACTTTCTATATGTTTGAATTACATTTAAATCCAAATGCATATAATCAGAAGGGTATGCGGCTGTGCATTGCAGAATGGATAATCGCGTGTTCAATGGCTTGAGAGAGTCGTAAATCCTGTGAACGTCCTCTATTTGGCAACCGCCTGTCGAAATGACAAAAGGTTTTCCGAAAGAGGCAATATGCTTGAGCAACGGTATGCTTTTAGCATCGCCAGACGCGGCCTTAAAGGCGGTAACATTCAGGCCGTTAAGCAGGTCTGCGCTCGGAAAGTCAAATGCAGTGGCGATAAAATCGATATCAATTTCATGCGCAAAGTGTATCAAGTCCTTGTATTGATCGGGTGATAGCTCCAACGCCTCACGGTGCTGACCGTAAGTTGCGCCATATGAAAATTCGTTATCGTATGATTTTTCAAACAACGCTTTTGTATAAAGCGCTTTGTTATCTCTTTTCTGGAATTTGATGGCATGCGCTCCACACTCTTTTGCGACCTTGATCATTTCTTTAGCTGTGTCCACGCTTCCTTGATGGTTATGCCCAATTTCAGCTATAACGTAACAATTGCTCTCATCATGAATATGATGTTTTCCTATTACTAATTCCCTGGTCATATTTCAATCTTCACATATTTAAAATTGTTATCACTATAGTTTTCCAAAGTGTGGATCGGAGGATAATACGCAATATTCACCATGTATTTAATCCCATTTCCATTCTTCGGCCTTACCTTTTTTAATAGTAAAATCGCTAGAGAGCCATTTAGCCACATGGAAAGAAGCGACAGAATGGCCGGCGCTATTCCAGTGAACACCCCCTTCATATAGCTCGGCGTGAATTTTATGTACCTTTTTAAATTCTGGATATAAATATAAATGCTTAACATCATTCTTATCCAGAAAAGAAAGCAGGCGCTCATCAACCGTATATAGACCATGATCATTTTCTTCGCTTTTTTCCATCTGCTCCCTAGTGGGGATTATAACAACGCCGAAGGCGGCTCCATCATTTTCTACTTCATTTTTTAATTTTAATATGAGCATTTCCGTAATTTTCAGCGCGTCCACCCAATATTGAGAGGGATTCTCCACAAAAAGAGGGCCAAATAGCCTGTCCAGTATTTCTTTCTCTTGCTTTAAAGAGTTTTCTTGTTTTCTCCGTATTATGGGGGAGATTTTATATTTCCATATTTGGTGAATCAGGTTTTCATGGAGCCGCAACACCTTAAGAGAAAAAAGCCGAAAAGGCTTATACCCAAAAATAGATATAGGTTTGTTCAATTCGTCAATGAAACTGCCTGCCAGCTCTCCTTTATAAGGATAGTTTTTGAGAATTAAGCCATCTTTTCTTTCATTCAAAATAAAATATGGTTTTGGAACTGGGTCACCTGTCAATTGGCTATATATGCCAGCGGCATTATCCCTTATGTCGTTTCCCACATATATATGCAGAATACATATATCAGGCTTGAAAGCTTTCCCTTTATTGCATAATAAAGGTACTCTTGGCCGGTCCCATACCCGTTAGCGCTGGCGTTAATGATTTCAGATTTATATCCCCAACGTTTAAGACGGAACTCTGTCATGTAATGATATGTTTCCTGGTGACGGAAGGCATTGTCGTATAAAAAAGAATCACCAAGAAACATTATTCTTGAAATATCCTTATTTTTCTCAAGTGGATATTCGTCATCTCTTAAACCACTGGAATTAATTATGGTCTCGATAAGCCCATTATGTGTCGGCACGTAACCTTTTGCGCCTGGCTCTAAGGCCCAACCGGTTTTTTCATCCACAATATGAAATGATTTCCAGTTATATAGATGCCCTGAAAAATATCCTTCATATAAAACCAGCATGAACTGAACAACCGCCAGATATATTAAAAATAAAATAAGGACGGTAACCAGCCAAAACCCTGAATGTTTAATATTCATTCAATCAAACGATTATTATGATATTGAATCCAGGATTAATTTCTGGCGTCCAGCCATGATTGAAACATTAGAACATCCCAAAGCTGATAATGCCACAGCCCCCTGCGCGTCAAATGCTCTTCCCATTTTTCACGAACCGCTTTGGGATCGAAATACCCTTCCCGCTCAAGTCTTTTTCGATCCAGAAGCGATTCCGCCCAATCACGCAACGGCCCCCGCAACCATGACGCTATTGGCATAGAGAATCCTCTTTTAGGGCGGTCAACAACCTCTTTTGGCACATACTTGTATAAAAGTTT
>DRJW01000021.1 GCA_011052055.1 Nitrospirota bacterium | reverse complement strand
TTACGGCAAAAAAACGAAAGAGCAGGCTCCGGTTTCCGATTAGCAACCTGAGCGGAGCGGCGGACTTCTCCTGTTAATCCGCAAAGCGTCACGCCCGGCCCACGCCCGGCCCACGCCCGGTCGTCTATTTTTATGCGGTCATCACCTGGTTACGCCCCGCCTTCTTTACATTGTACAGAGCCGTGTCGGCTCTTTTGAAAAGCGCCTCAAGAGAATCGGGCTTCATCTCATTCAGCCTCGACGTGGCCACGCCAAGGCTCACTGTGACAAATGTTGCGATCATCGATTTTTCATGCGGCAATTCAAGCTCCGCCACAGTTGTTTGAATTGACTCCGCCAATACTCTGGCTGAAAAAGCGCCGGTGTCGGGCAGAACCACGGCGAACTCATCGCCGCCGTACCGGGCCACCAGATCGCCCGGCCTGCCCGGAACGCCATTGATCGCCCTTCCCACCTTTTTCAGGCAGTAATCGCCTCCCTGATGGCCGTAATGGTCGTTGTATTGCTTAAAATAATCTATATCTATCATCATCAGGGAAATCGGCCGGGAGTTGCGTTGGGCGAGTTTCCATTCTTTTTCCAGCGTCGAGTCCAAGACCCTTCTGTTGGCGATGCCGATCAGCCCGTCCAGCGAAGAAAGAAGCTCTAGCTCTCTTTCGCGTTTTTTACGCAGATCCGTCTCACGCTTAAGCTTGAGCGCCGAGCTTACACGCATACGAAGCTCCATCTTGTCTGTCGGTTTTGAAATATAATCCCCGGCTCCAGCATTGAACGCCTCTTCAAACGTCTCTTTTTTCTCCGATCCTGTAACCATGACAATTGGGATATCGCGCAGACGTTCATTTTGCTTGATCCTCCTGGTGGCTTCAATCCCATCCATATCTTTCATTATGATATCCATCAAGATAAGGTCGATCTCAGGCGCGTCATCCTCCAGACTATCCAAACCAAGAATTCCGAACGCCTCGGCGGCCGATTGCGCCGTAACAACGTTATTAAACCCGGCTTTAAAAAGAAACTTACCTATCAGATTACGGCTTAAACGCGAGTCGTCCACGACAAGAATGCGCATTTCCTCTACAGCGCGCTTTGACTCTTCTGTCATTCAAAAATAATCTCAACCCTTTGCAGATAATCTTTAATCTCGGAAACCTTGTTTCTAACCGTTTTTGCGTCTCCGGCTCCGGCGGCGTTTTCAATGTCCCGGCCCATTTCGGTGACCGCGTCAAATCCGTAACCACCTCCAGAGCCTTTCATGCTGTGCCCCAGTACACGAGTCGTTTCAAAATCATTCTTGTCGAGCGCCTCCAATATCGATCGCAGGTCTTCGGCCATGTTCTCAAGAAAATCCGGGACGATATCCTCCAGATCAGGATCGACATGGACGATTATTTTTTTGTTTTCAGCCGGCAATAGCGCTTTTACCGCCTCCAGAAGCTCCTCTTTTACGATTGGCTTGTACAAGGTCTTTGAAGCTCCCATTATCTTCGCCATCCGGAGCATATCCGGTTTGTTTTCCGCCTGGCCGCCGGATATAGCGATAACTTTTGCGTCAGAGCATATCCTTTTGATACGCTCAATAACTTCTACTCCGCTTTTTCCCGGCATAACAATGTCGGTAATCACCACATCAGGTTTTATCTCAAGCGCCAAATCGATCCCCTCTTTACCGCTCGACGCTTCCACCGTTTCATAATTGGCTGAGCTGAGGTATTTATCCAGAAGGAGCCTGATGTTTTTATCATCATCAATTATGAGAATTTTATTTTTTTTCATGGTTTTACTGTTCCTCAAGTTTTTGACGCCGCGCAGTCTCACAGACCGCAATCCGCAGGGCGATAACGGCCAGATCAGGGCCGGAATGGACGATTATTTTTTCATTTTCATCACGCTCTCCCACAGGTCAACCCTCCTTTGTGTATTTTTCAATGACTTCAAACAACACAGCTTTTTTTATCGGCTTTGTAACATGCCCGTCGCAACCTGCTTCCTTGCTTTTTTCCTTATGCTCTTGTAGCGCGTGCGCCGTAAGAGCTAGTACGGGGGTTGGTTTTGAGCTATTTTTCTTTTCCCATTCGCGGATTTTTTTTGTGGCGGTAAGGCCGTCCATCACAGGCATCTCCACATCCATTAGAACAAGGTCATATTTACCCGATATAAACTTATCCACGGCTACCTGGCCGTTTTCGGCGATCTCTATTCCATGCGGACTTTTCTTCAAATAGGCGAGAATAAGATTGCGGTTATCCCTGTTGTCCTCGGCGAGAAGAATTTTCAGGGGCGCGCTGTCGGCTCCCGCTTTTTTTCGCTTATCATTTGCTGGCTCTATGGTCTTCGCTCTTCCCAAAGCTGTATTGATACTTGTCAGCAATTCAGACTTCTTCACAGGCTTATGGATGTAACCGTCGAGCCGGAGCTTTTCAGCCTGTTCGCCACCCTTCGCGAGCCCCATGGATGACGTGATTAAAATTACAGGAGCGCTAATTTCAGAGTCGTTTTTGATTTTTTCAGCCACCTCATAGCCATCCATTCCCGGCATCATGTGATCGAGTAGAATAAGATCGTAAGCCTTGTCCGACTTTTTGGCGTTGGCAAGCTTATCCAGACAGCTGGCGCCGTCAATCGCCTCTTCAGTATCGGCCCCCCAGTCCGAAAGTGTTTTACTGAGTATCATCCGGTTTGTAGCGTTATCATCCACGATCAAGACCCGCGAGCCTTTGAAGTCTACGGGTTCAGATGTTTCCGCGCTTCGTCTGTCTATCTCCAATTTTACGCTGAAATAAAACACGCTCCCCTTTCCCTCCTCGCTTTCCACCCATATTTCGCCGCCCATCATTTCAACAATCAGCCTGGAGATAGAAAGCCCCAGACCGGTGCCCCCATGCTTGCGGGTGGTGGAAGAGTCGGCCTGGGAGAAACTGGCGAAAATGGTTTCAAGCTTTTCCCTGGGAATACCGATGCCTGTGTCTTTTACAGAAAACAGGAGCTCTACTTCATTTTCCCGCGCTTTACGGGTTTCAACGCCAATTAATACTTCGCCTTTTTCCGTAAACTTTATGGCGTTGCTGACAAGGTTTATAATCACCTGCCGCAGGCGGGTGGGATCGCCCAACAGGGCGTAAGGCAAGTCAGGCGTT
Organism: Nitrospirota bacterium; assembly: GCA_011052055.1. Classification (GTDB taxonomy): domain Bacteria; phylum Nitrospinota_A; class UBA7883; order UBA7883; family UBA7883; genus DRJW01. The sequence continues at coordinate 6,479 of DRJW01000021.1, read as the reverse complement.
AGCAAATGCGCCAATTCAAGGCCTTTTTCCTGCGCCTGTATAGCCATAATTTCGCCTGTGCGCTCAATCAGCTCTTGCAGGTTAAAACCGGTTTTTTCAAGCTCCATCTGCCCGGCTTCTATCTTGGAAAGGTCGAGGATGTCGTTAATAATGTTCAGAAGGTTTTCACCGGCGTAACGGTATGTGTTGACATACCTCTCCTGCTCATGCGTGAGGTTCGTTTCAACAAGCAAATCGGCCATCCCTATAATCGCGTTCATCGGAGTGCGGATTTCGTGGCTCATGCTGGCTAGAAACTCACTCTTGGCCTCATTGGCCTCCTCGGCGATCCTGGCGTATTCTTCCGCTTTTTCCATGGCGCTCAGAATTTCGGTTTCTGAATTTATCCGGTCGGTGATATCTTGATGAGTGCCGGTAGCTCTTAGCGGTTTGCCATCCTCATCCCATGCGACCACTTTTCCGCGATCCATTATCCATTTCCACTCGCCTGATTTGTCGCGCATCCTGTGCTCTGTCTGGTAAATCGGGGTCTTGCCGGCAAGGTGGGCCTCTAACGTTTTCATTACGCCCGGCATATCTTCTGGATGGACGAGTTTCTCCCAGGAATTGACGTTCGGTTCTATTTCGTCAAGTGAATAGCCGAGCATCTGGGTCCATCGTTCGTTAAAGATCACGTCGCCGGTTTGTATATTCCAGTCCCATAGCCCCAGATCGCCGCCATCAAGGGCAAGCTCCAGACGTTCCTTGCTGGCTTTTACTTCTTCTTCCGCTCGTTTTCTGTTGCTGATATCGATCACCATGCCAACAAATATTCTTGCGCTACTGACAGATATCTCGCTTACCGCAAGGAACATGGGGAAATTTTCACCGTCTTTGCGTTTGCCCACTACTTCGCGCCCTTTTCCGATAATTTTCGCCTGACCGGTTTTTGTAAAATTGGATATGTAACCGTCATGCTCGCTGTGGTATGGCTCCGGCATAAGCATCTTCACATTCCGCCCCATCACTTCATCCGCCGAGTACTGGAATATCTGTTCGGACGCCCGGTTGAAACTTTGAATAAAACCTTGATCGTCTATGGTGATAATGCTGTTTACAGCGGTATCCACTATGGCGCGTGTGCGCTCTTCGCTTTGCTGGAGAGCCTTACGGGAAAGCTTCTCGACCTGGTGTGTTCGAATATAGTCCAGAAGCAAACCGGTGAAAGGGACGATATAAGCGATGATTTTGAGGAAATGAGCGATGTTGAAATGATTGTCGAATAACGCTGTGGACCCGAACGCCATGTGAAGCTGGGTCGCTATGTTGGGGATGAGGCTTACGATTAAAGCATGGGAGAAAAAGCTGGGATGCTTTCGATAGAAACGGGGAAATATAAAAAGACCGGCTATGATAAAAATAATAAGCGGAGCGATGTCGTATGGCCGGGTGATAAGCGAATCTGGATACATTGTCCGGGGCAGGCGCTCGCTTGAAGCGCTGATATGTATGATCCCATACGCGATAACGCCGAATGCTATGCTAGACAGCAGGATAATCCTGAAATTTACGATCGGGTTTTTGCCCCTCCCCATCATTATCACGCTCATTCCGGCGACCATGATGAGGGGGTTGAACGACCGGCAGATGGCCCAGGTGAACGGAATAAGGTCACGGTTGTCGGCAACCGCTTCTATCAGCCTGTCCGCCGCCAGCGTATGGAAAGCGTCCATGCATCCGGCGTAAAACAGCGTCACGCCTATTAACGGGGTCACCAGATCATGCTTGATCTTTAAATGCGCCAGAGCCAGCAGAACGGTAAAAATTGCGGCGCAAAACGCGGTCCACTCCAGAAGAGTGTGGGTAAACGCCCCCGCAAGTTTGGAAAACATTACATCGGTTACTTTGCCTGGGGAATTTGCGATTACGGCGCCCAGGTCTACACTGTCTTCATGCGCGCCAAAATCAAAACCGAGAAGATTAAGCGTAATTGGCGCCAGGCAAATCGCCACTATCGCCCAGATAACTTGCGTGGGAAGCTTCTGGTTTTCCAGAGCGTCTTGTTGAAGAGTTTTGCTTTGGGCCCTGGCGCTCATTTATTAAAAGGTAAGCGGCGCATGGTGAGCGCGCTTTTTATTTTCGAGTAAACATATTTGTAGAGCAGTGGGAATTGTCTTATGGCGCAGATAAATCATAAGTAAGGGTTTTGCTGATTTGTTATTGACATTTTGTTATTGATATCTTGATACTACCGTAAGTAGCTATATATTATACCAGCATGGCCATGTTTACCGCAACACGAAGCCTTTTCCAACATGAAATGAGTCTGAAAATCGTGAGAGTTATGCGCCCCCGGGTGACCTGTCAAACATGATGGCTTACGTCACGGGTGGGCCGTGATTGGCGCAGAGTAGCGCTTTCCCTTATCCCATCTTCGGTAAGGCGGGAAAAAACAGCGCCCTTTTCCTAAAGGGGGAGGCCAGCTGTTTGATATAATCTTTGAACAGCCACCACAGGTGGCGTAAAATAGACGAAAACCATACATCTCTTCAGACTCATTTATCTATTGGAAAATACTTTGAAGCCGAGTGATCTGTCTTGTGGATTTATTCTCAAACCATTCGATCTGGAAAACGGACATCTAATATGTGGTTGAAGTATATTGTGTTAACGGCGGGATTGCTTTTGCTGGCTTTTGTGGCAAGGGCCCCTGAAGAGAAATGGAGCGCCGGTGCGCTTAGCTTCTATGAGCCCCTTACATACCCGGATTGGCGCCCCGGAGATTTCGGCCATTCTCAGGATGAGGCGGATATTATTCTGTCGAAACGATTTATCCCAAGAGTGTTCATAGCTCCCGGCGGTTTGGCCCCGATAGATTTTTACGCCGACTATCTACCCCATTGTGTTGTAAGAGACCAGCGGGCTGGAGGGGATATAGTAGACACGAGTCCCACACGCAAGTATCTCAAAAGCATAGAAAGAAAATACGGTTTGTATCTTGATTATCAGGGCCCGGAGAATTTCGCCTCGGAGCCGGTAGTCTACGCCCGTGTATATCATGAATCGGCTCCGCTTGTTCGCGGCTCTGACGTTCGGGATGTTAAATTCACTTTTATAAAATACAATTTTGTGTTTTTACGATCAGGCCTGCCGACGCGCCTGCCTTTTTATAAAAAGGCGTTGGCGTGGATGGCGGGAGACCTGGAAAAATGGCATGAGCTCGACATTCATGGCGCTGTTATCGTGGCGCTGATTAATATAAACGGCAAGCTTACGCCCACAGCTCTTATGCTTGGTCAGCATAACAATTTTCGCACCTATCTTTTCGCGCGCGATATTCCCCTGCCCGAGGACGGGCGCCCAAAAGTGAGTTTCGCGCTCAGGAGCAACGAGCCATATCCGGCGCCGGAAGGATATCAGCCGGCAGAGCGCCGGGCGGTCGGCAACCCCGCCGATTTTTCTTATGTCGTTGACGGGAAAGGCTGGTATTTAAGCGCGGGAGTCGATCTTGTGTTCGGCCCGGCGTCGGGCGCAAGAGAGATCGAGCCGGTTATCCGTCATCTTCCCGACCGCGATCCTTTGTACGTATCGTGGATATCTCTAGGAGACCGTCTTAAGATATTCGGAGTATTCAACAGCTTTTACCGCGCCGGCCCGCCCGGAATGGATTTATTCACATGGCCTGAGCTAAAGGAATATAACAAGACAATGATGTTCTGGTTTGTTGACGATGGGGATGAAAAAGCGGCCAGGCTATTCAGCCGGTATCTGGCCGGTTTTGGACGGGAAGAGCTCAAACCGATATTGGAATATAACGGCAGACATTTCTCTGAGGAGTTTTTCAAGCTGTACCCGGAGGCGTTATGAGCATTAGAGCCGTACAGCTAGGAAAAATTATCGATGAGATAGCAGATACTCTTGAAGGATGTTTCCTGAATAAAATTTTCCAGACCGCCAGAGATGAATGGGTTTTTGAATTTAGAAAAGGAAATCGCAAATTTCACTTTCTTATTTCCCTATCTCCCCGGTACTCAAGAGCGCATCTTATTACCGGCGCGCCGGATGAAACATCGGACCTCGGTAATTTTTCCAGACTGGTCAAAAAAATCTTGTTGAAAAAGCAGTTGTCCGGCATCGTCCAGTTGAACAATGACAGGATCGTGTCGATGGCTTTTAGAGCTCATTCAGAAGAATACCGGCTGGTAGCGGAGCTTATGGGGACATCGGGAAACATATATCTGTTAGATAACCATGATAAAGTTACGGCTGTCGCCCTCTCCCGAAAAACCAGGAGCCAGGCAGGGACAACATATTCGCCTCCTGAGCCGATAAAGGGCCTGAAATCTGAAAAACAGGAGATAACCAAAACCAGCCTGGACGGACAGTTCGCTTTTAACAAAGAGATGGAGAGCTGTAACAAGGCTCCCGCTTTCGAGGAAAAACTTGCAGGGGCCAAAAACCAGGCGCTGGCCCCTCTAAAAGCGGAGTTGAAAAAATCGGGCAAAAGGGGTAGGGCGCTGGAAAGCGAAAAGGCCGTTCTTGTAAAATATAAAAACGACCGGCGCCTTGCCGATCTTTTGAAAGTGAATTTCGGAGGGATCAAAAAGGGAGGTTCGTCCATCGAGCTCGAAGACATCTATTCCCAGCCACCGCGTGTAATCACCATTAACCTCGATCCATCGTTAAGCCCTGAAAAAAATATCCAGCGGTATTACAAAAGATATAGAAAATATGAAAAAGGTATCGTCAGGATTGAAAAAGAGCTGGAGGGCGTAAAGTCGAGAAAAGCCGGGATAGACAAAACCGTAACCGCCATCGAAAACGCACAGAGACCGGATCAGTTAAAAGATTATATTCCGCAAATCGCCGCTCGAAAATCTGTGGCGAAACGGGAGGAGAGGCGCCCTTCGGGCCCGAAAAGATTTGTCTCATCGGACGGCTACTCCATTCTGGTTGGCCGTAGCGATAGGGAAAACGATGAAATCACGTTTAAAGTCGCCAACGGCCGCGACCTGTGGCTCCACGCGCGCGATTATCCTGGATCACATGTTATTGTCCGGCTACCAAAGCGGGCGGAGCTTCCCAAATCGACGCTATTGGAGGCGGCCATGCTGGCGTTGAAATATTCTAAAGCGGCCAAAGCGGGCAAAGGAGAAGTTACATACTGCTTTGCTAAAAACATCAGGAAACCAAAAGGCGGGGCGCCCGGAAAAGTTCTTGTAAATCAGGAGAAATCCATTATGGTAAAGATCGATCCTGGGAGGATTCAGAAAATGAAAGATTCCAGAGAATAAAAATTGTAAAGTAAGATTATGAGCGAATTTGATCTGGCCGTTCTCGGAGGCGGCCCCGGCGGATATTCAGCGGCGTTTAGAGCTGTATCAAGCGGCCTTAAGGTAGCCCTGATAGAAAAAGGAGAGCTTGGCGGAACGTGTCTTAATCGAGGGTGCGTTCCTACAAAAACGTGGGTTGCCGTCGCCGAAACTGTGGATCACGCAAAGCTGATGTCGTCTCTTTCTAAAGAGCCTTTCGAGTATTCGGTGGATTATAAAAAAATGAGAGCCCGGCAGATAAAGATCGTGTTTAATTTTCGTAAATCGTTGGAAGCTCTTTTAAGAAAAAGAGGTGTCGAAATATTCGAAGGCAAAGGAAAATTTGTTACGCCAAACAGGATCTCTGTAAATACCGGGAGCGGAACCGATGAAATAAAGTTTAAACACGCCGTAATCGCCACAGGCGCGGCGCCTTTAAGTCCGTTCGATCTCGATTCACATCTGGTTCTTACAAGCGCTTCCGTGTTCGAGCTCGAATCCCTTCCCGAATCGATAATCATTATCGGTGGCGGCTCTATCGGATGCGAAATAGCCTGCGTTCTGTCCCGTCTTGGCGTAAGAGTCACCATGGTTGCGTCCAGGGCCCGCGTTCTGCCCAGGGAGGATGAGGATGTTTCCTCCCAGATTGCAAGAGAAATGAAAAAGCAGAAGATCAAACTTGTCACCGGGACGCGGATAGAGTCTTTGAGTATAAAAAATGGAGAAGTGGAGGCGCGCGTCGCCGACGGCAAAACCTATAGCGCGGAGAAAGTCCTGGTTTCAATAGGAAGGGTTTACAACACAAGCTCCATCGGCCTGAAAGAAGCCGGAGTCGATATCGGCCCGAAAGGCGAAATATTAACCGACGACTTTATGCGGACATCGGCTGATCACATTTACGCCGTGGGCGATGTGGCCGGGAAAAACATGCTGGCGTACACAGCGTACAAAGAAGGGGCGCTGGCCGCCTACCTGTGCGCCGGTAATCAAATCGAACCTGCGAAGATGATTATTCCAACAGCCATTTTTACAATCCCCGAAATCGGCTCTGTCGGTGTTACAAGCAAAGAGGCGCCTGACTCGGCGAAAACAGGCCTGTTTAATTTCCGGTCGCTTGCCAGGGCTCATTCCACCGATGAGACCGCAGGGTTCGTAAAAGTGATAGCGGACGGGCAAAGCGACCGTATT
>DRJW01000020.1 GCA_011052055.1 Nitrospirota bacterium | reverse complement strand
CGCCTATAAATATTATTCGAGCGAAAGGGCGGAGCAAGAGCTGGGATGGAGGGCGAAACGACCTTTTAAGCAAAGCGTAGCGATGGCGTGGCGGTTTTACAAAGACAACGGGCTGGCCTGAGAAATGTCCGAAGACAAGCGCGAAGACACTGAACAGGATAAATGGGACAGGTCTCGCGTTAAATCAGCGAACAGGGAATTTTACGACGCCATATCCGGGCATTACGAGCAGGTAGACGGCAGGCGGTCCGATACGCTTAAGAGATGGCTGAGGTTAACCTTAGAAGACCTGCGCGCTAAAGCGCCGGGAGGTGTCCTGCTCGATATCGGGGCGGGAGGCGGTGTTGTCACCTCGTGCGCCGAAGGGCTTTTCAATCTTCGAATAGGGCTTGACATATCGCAGAAGATTCTGGCGGCCCATAGCGCGTCATTCGATCACGGCGTGACAGCGGATGTCGACTATCTTCCCGTATCGGACGCAAGCGTCGACGTAATCACATGCTTCGCCACGCTCCACCATCTCTACTCGTTCGATAGCCTTTCATCCGAGATTGCGCGCGCGCTCAAACCGGGCGGGATTTTCTACTCCGATCACGACATGGACGCTACGTTCTACGACAGGTTCAAAATCTTGCTGGCAATTTACAGAAAAATAAATAACGCCAAAGCCGCGTATAAGAGCGTGTGCGGCGTGATCGACGACGAGCTGTACGATCTTTCAGAATGGGGGCAGGACGGTATCGACTCCGGGGCGCTTATCGGGAATCTTGACTCGCTCGGTTTCTCTGTCGAACCGGTTTTTCACTGGTACGGACTTGGCCGCGTGACCGATATTTTATTCGGACAAAAAGCAAGGAGTAAACGCTGGGCTCCGCTTGTGTCGATTCGCGCCGTGAAACGAAGGTAAAACAGTTCGCGTGGATTAGCCGCAGGCTGGAAAATCGATGGGAGACAAGGCGCGTTTAAACAAAAATGGCTGAGATAATCATATACATTCTTAAGGCGCTCTATATTTTCGCGTCGGCGTCTCTTATCGGCTATCCGCTCTACAAAAAAATATACAAGACTACGCTGGATGGCGCCGGTCTTATCCGCCTTGTCTGTTTCTCTTTCGGTTTCGGAGCTGTCATACTGTTTTTTACAGCAGTAATGATAAGCTACGCGCCCGCCGGACGCGGCGCGCTGGCTGTATTGGCGACAACATTTCTTCCCGCCTGGATTCTTTATCGATACAGAAGAGAATTTATAAAGTTAAAGACAGCTGTAAACGGCCTGTTTTTAATATGGGCTATTTTTTGCGCCGTTATGCTTTTTCTATCCTTTTCAATTATAAAAATGTCCGTATATCCTGGGCTCATCAGCGGAACGTCGGGGCTTGCGGACCAGATCGAGTATTCCCAGATCGCTCACACAATATTTTCAAAAGGTGAATACGCAGTTCCATATTTCATTCTGGATTTCGCAAATAACCCGCAAGAGCTAAAACAGAGCGCCCAGAGCCACCAGTTGTTAAGCCATGTCCGGCACCGGCTCCCCTTCATGCCTTACTTAACGTCTATATATCTGAATGTGTTTAACCCCGGTTATGACCAAATCCAACACTCAACGTTCATGATCCTGCTCAGTTTGTATTCAGCGATGTTGTCGGGAGTCATTTTTATCTGGTTTACCACAATTGGCGAAAAAGCGGTCAACGACAATTCGAAAGGCTATTACGCGCTCTCTTTGATAAGCGCCGCATGTCTCTACACAATATTCCCCCAGGAGTTTTTGATCGGGTGTTTTGAAATTATAACGCTCCACTATCTGCTCATGCTATGGACTTTGTTTTGCGCTGAAAACCGGTTTGACCGATACCAGACTTTCGCCGCTTTTCTCGCCACGACCGCGCTGTTTTTTAACAAAGGCGAAGGAGCGGTCGCGATAGCCTGCTTCGCACTGGTCATACTCGCCCCTAAAATCATTAAAACTCTCGGCCAGGGAGCAAAGGGGCTGAAGACTGGCGTTTCATACACGCTGTTTCTGCCCCTGTTCGCGGTGGTTGCCAGCCCCTGGATTATAAGCTCGTTGAACAATAAGGTAGCCTCAAACTTCTCCTTCCTTCAGTATCAAGCCGGTTGTGAAGGAAAAACCATGATTATCGATTACGGATGGTTTCTTGAATATATAAATAACAAATACAGGTTTTCAATCGACCGTTGCGATCCTCTATTTTCATACACGAGAGAAGAGTTTTTACAACACGCCCCGGATACAAGCCATCTGAGCGATTACGAGGCCGATACGCTCATTTACCACCTTAATGTAATCAGACTGCTTAAAAAAAACATATACCTCTTTTCCTACATGATGGGGTCACAGGCTGACCTTTACATGCGGCCTCCCATTTTCAGAGCTGATTCCTCGACGGACAAAACGGGATTTATTATAAAATCGGGAAAATATCTTCTCAACAAGGCCAAAAAGCAGATCAAGACCACCGTTTATTACATAGGGTGGAGACTGCCGCTGTCATCAGCAGGGTCTACGCTGGCCTATGTCCTGTTCGGGGCGCCGTGGAACCGGGTAATATTGTGGAGCGCTGTTCTTCTTATCGCTGTCGCCACCTGCTTGTATCCGCGTGACTTTACGCCTCCGCTTGTTTTTTTTATTTTGTTGAGCTCAATGCTTATACTAATTAACTCCGGCGTGATTTACAGGCCGAGATTTATGATGTTGTACTCCCCTGTTCTGTTTCTTGCGGCGATCCTGGTTTTTATAAAGGTCAAAATTATTTCTGAAATGATGAGGAACAGGGCGAAATATACGCTCCTTGCGATTTCAGTATTGGCGCTCACCATACATACATTATTTTTGCAAACGCAAAATGTGAAAGCGGTCAAGCGGTCGGAAAGCCATTTTGAGCGTATCGCGCAAGTGATAAAAACGGTCACCAGGCCTGATTCGATAATAGTGTCATCCCTGCCGCAATTTATCTCTGGATTGACAGGCCGCCAGTCTATCGGTCATTCCCAGTTCCCCATGTTTTTAACAGGGCTCATCAAAAATTTCAGGCCAGAATATATCCTGTTCTACAAAAGACCAGATTTCGCGCCTGACGCCGATCTTAAATTCGAAGAATATAAAGAGGGGAAAGCTTTGTATAAAAACCCCGAATTTTCCAATTTGTTCGAAAAAGCGTGGGACGATCCTGTCAGGAAATTTATCCTGTTCAAAAGAATCAACGCGCCATAATGTGACAAGCCGGACGATAGAAGATAAAATAGAGTCTACATCATGGATCCTATGATAGAGCTAACATTAATAACCTTCATGCAGATGATTGAATATGCCTGATAACGGAAAAAAACGCATACTGCTCCTCTCCGCGCCGTATGTAAAAGAATATATGCGTAACGCCCGTTGCGATTTTGTGTCGCTGTCGGGTACTCAATGGTATCCCATACTGCTTGGCTATCTCGGCGCTTATCTGGAGGGGCTGGGATATGCTGTTAAGCTGGTGGACGCGCCCGCCCATTATCTCGACCATGACGAGACTCGCCGAATAGTCCTCAAGTTTCGCCCCGACCTGCTGGTTGTCTACACGGGCAGGATGAGCGAGGAGAACGATATAGCCTTCGCGGAGCCTATCATAGAGAAACTTTCGTGCGACTCGGTAATAGTCGGCCCCTTCGCGTCTATCGATCCTTCAGCCACGTTGTCGAAAACTCAAGTGATAACAAAAGTAGTGAACGGCGAGTTTGAGACTGCGGTCGGGAAAATCGCAGAGGGATCCAGCCTGCCAGATATCCCTAACCTGGTTTACAAAGACGGGTCGGCGGTTATAAAAAACGAGCCCCGGCCATACCTCACCACCGAAGAGCTGGACGCCATACCTTTTATCTCACGCTTTTTGTATAAACAGATCGATATTTACCGGTATAAAACTCCATCGGAGTATTTTCCATTTATGGATATTCTTACCGGCAGGGGGTGTAAATGGGGTTTTTGCACATACTGCCTCTGGGTGCACACATTCGTCAAGGGGATGACATATAATCTGAGGAGCGTCGAAAACGTTATCGAGGAGTTTGACGTTATAACGAAAGAAATGCCGGAGATAAGATCGGTGATGATACAAGATGACACTTTTACCGAGGAGCGGGCCGCCGAATTTTGCGAGGCGAAGATAAAGTCGGGCAATAAGCTTCCCTGGTCATGTTACGCAAGGGGAAACATGGGCTACGAGGTTTTAAAACTGATGAAACGGGCCGACTGCAGAAACCTGCATGTGGGGTACGAATCGGCTGATTCCAGAGTGCTTAAAAATATTAAAAAAGGTGTAAGCGTCGAGACGATGACCAGGTTCACCGCCTCCGCCAAACGGGCGGGGCTCAGGATACATGGCGATTTCGCCATCGGTTTTCCGGGTGAAACGCAGGAGGGAGCGCAGGCCACCATTGACTGGGCGTGCAGGATAAATCCAGACACGGCCCAGTTCCAGCTGATGATTCCGTTTCCCGGAACTCCCTATTATGAATATATGAAAACCAACGGGATGTTAAACTCCGACGGGGAGCCGGATATGCCGCAGTTTTCAAACGAACAGATCCGGGCGGCGGCGAAAAAAGCGTACCGCTCTTTTTACCTTCATCCCCGTCATGTCTGGAAATGTATCAAACATCCATATGAGCATTTTTTCAGCCGTTTTGACACCATGAGTAAAGCTATCCCCGCCATGTTCTGGAAAAAATGGTAGAAGCGGCCCAGGGGCGGTCCGGCGCCATGCGTATGACAGGAGAGGCCTGAGAATATGTGGTTGCTTGTATTTTTGTTTCTTGTCACCACGCTCATCCTGGCATGGGTTTTATTCGGTTATTTTATTGTTATATGGACAATCGGCCTGTTTCGCGGAAAAAAGGCCCCGGCGTTTCCCGATTCATGGCCCGTCTTGTCGGTGGTAATTCCCTGCTTCAACGAGCAGTCCGGCATAATAAAAAAACTTGAGAATGCGCGCTCGCTCGATTACCCGAAAGATAAACTCGAAGTAGTCTTTGTGGATGGAGGATCGACCGACGCCACCTTGAGCCTGCTTGAGGACAATATACAGCAAGACGAGCCGTACAGCATTCACAGATGCGCTGTCAGCGGGAAAATCAACCAGTTAAATGAAGCTCTGCCTTTGCTTAAAGGAGAGATAATAGTAAGCGCCGACGCAGACACCATCATGGAGCCGGACTCTCTAAAATGGATTGTCGCGGAATTTTCAGTCTCCCCTGAAATCGAGGTCGTAGGGGCGTACGTCAGCCCCGAATCGTCCATGAACGTAGAGCTTTATTATTGGGACTCGCAAAACAAAGGCAGGTTGATGGAGTCGGACGCCTGTTCTGCCTCTATTGTGGTGGCTCCCTGTTTTGCTTTTCGAAAAGGTTTCATCGATTCGTTTCCCGAAGATGTCGTGGCGGATGATGTGTACATATCGACCCTGGCTCACGCCAGAGGGGGCAAGGTAGTTTATTCCCGGCTCGCCAAAGCGGTCGAAACCAGGACGCCGAAAGACTACAGCGAGTTTTTGCCCCACAAATTCCGTAAAAGTAACGCCGTTTTGCGCGAGTCAATCCGGTTTTTATATCTGCTACCGGAGATGAGTTTTTTTTGCAAGATGATGACAATTACAAGAATAGCTCAACAACTGTTTTTGCCGTGGGGTATGTTGTGGTGGCTGGCGCTGGCCGGTTCGCTAATGACGATATTCCCGGTGGTCAGGTATGATATAGTGCTGTTTTGCACTTTAACGCTCCTTGTTTTATTGCTGATTACAGCGCGTGTTTTCGCCAGTGTCAAACTCCCTGAAGGCGTCAAACCGCGCAAATATACCAGCGCCGTGGCGCTCGAAGGATATTTTGTAACTACTTTTATTCTGTTAATGACAGGATTGAGCTATATTTTCTATACGCAAAACAGTAACTACAACCGGCTTAGGAGTGAAGATGACTAAAATGAAAAAAAAACAGGGCAATGATATCCGAACAATAGCGGCGGTGTGCGCGTCGATCATTATATCCACATTATTTATCACATACACGCCTGCGCGCGCGGACGGCGACGGGCTTGTAACAATAAAAAGCGGTAACAGCGTGAAAGTGACAATCGATATCCTGGAGGCCGCCCTCAAGAAAAAAGGGATAGGAGTCTGGGCGCGGGTGGATCATCAGGCGAACGGCGCCACGGTGAAAGAGTCTTTGCGGCCTACCACCGTGCTTATCTTTGGCAATCCGAAGCTCGGCACGCCTTTGATGAGAAGCAACCAGACAATCGGTATCGATCTTCCCATGAAAGCGCTGGCATGGCGCGACGCGAATGGCCAGGTATGGCTGACTTACAACGATCCGCAATATCTTGCCCACCGTCACGCGATTAAGGATAAAGACGCTGTTATAAAGAAAATGACGGGCGCTCTGGGTAAACTTTCCGGTAAGGCGGCGGCAAAGAAGAAGTAGCTGGAGGAAAGGGGCGCCCTGACAAATCGCCCGGCCCGGCGGCTATTTGTTAAAAACTGTAGTCACTTCCATTTTTTCCATGGTAATGCATGGCGGAGGGCAGGCGTCTATGCAAAGGCCGCACCGGACGCAGTTTTTCTCGTCTATCACCATATACGTGTATCCTTTGTTTTCCGCCACCTGCTCCCCATTTTCGTTTACACGGACATTATCCTCACGCAACATGAGTATGCAGTTGTAAGGACAGACATCCACGCAGTTATAACAGAGGATGCACTGTGTTTCGTCGATTTGGATGTTATGGTTGCAAAGAAAGCAACGTTGCCCCTGCCAGTAGGTCTGATCTTTGTCGTATCCCTTGTCCACTTCAACATTTTGATCCCGCCTTGCGCTTACCGGCAGTGAAGGATTGTCAAGTTTAGGAATCAGGTCGAAAATATTTCCTTCAATGGTTTTCCATCCTTTGTATGAGCCGAACGGTCGCTGCGGCCATTCCTTCTTTTTTACTTTCGTTTCGAAACGGCTCAAGCCCATAAGGAGCTTGTCCACAGCTCGCGCGGTTTCATGCGCGGCCCCGATCGCGCTTATGATGTTGCTGGGGCCGGAGGCGAAATCGCCTGTCACGAAAACTTTATCGACAGAGGTGGATGAATCGTCGTTTATCGTAAGCTCTGCGCCTATGAAAGTCTTGTCCGCCGATTGGCTGACAGCCGGTATTATCCAGTCCGCGTCAAAAAAAACTTTGGAGTCTTTCCCCTCAACCGGCTCCACGCCCCGCCGCCCGTCAGCTCCCGGCTCGGTGAGCGTGTTGCGCTGGAACATTATGCCTTTCACACGGTTGTCGCCGTCAACTTCAATCGTTTCAGGCGATAACAGGTAATGAAATTCTACGCCTTCGATGGAGGTCTCCATAATTTCCCTGTCATCGACCTTCAGCTCGTTCCTCGTCCTCCGGTATACAACCGAGACTTTTTTCGCTCCAAGCCGGCAGGCGGTTCGGGCGCAGTCCATCGCCGTGAACCCGCCGCCGATGATGATGACACTCCCGTGAACTTTGTTAAGACTGCCTTTGTTGACCTCCATCATAAAATCGAGGCCGTTTATAACTCCCTCCGCCTCTTCGTTGGCGGCGCCCAGGCTTTGCGCGACCATGCAACCTGCGGCGAGAATTACCGCGTCGAATTCCCCGGCCAGGTCTTCAACGGTGATGTCTTTGCCGATCCGGATTTCTGTCTTTATGGCGACTCCAAGGTCAACGATCTGACCTATCTCCTGGTCGATCAGATTTTCCGGCAGGCGGAACCTGGGAATTCCATAGCGGAGCATCCCGCCAGGCTTTTTCATTTCTTCAAATATGGTGACAGCGTGGCCCCACAGCGAAAGATCCTGCGCGGCTGTTAGCCCGGCGGGGCCCGCGCCGACGATAGCCACACGCTTCCCCGTAGAATCGGCTTTTTGTAAAGTTATTTCTGATCGCTTGTGATCGGCGCCTGAGCGTTTCATCCAGCATATCGAGACCGGCTCTCCCATGCCTTCATGTCCATGACGGCATTTATCCTCACACGGGTGGGCGCAAACACGACCCAGGGTGTGGGGCAAAACATTGTCCGCCAAATTTATTTCGTAGCTTTTGTCATAGTCGCCAAGCGACGCCGAGTCTATATATTCGGGGATTCTGGTGTCCGCCGGGCAGGCGCGCCTGCACGGCACGTTGTCGAGGTACCAGTCAAGGCCGGGATCGTCACAAAAATAGACTTTGTTTGTAACCGTTTTCGCGAGAATTATATCTTCCGGCTCGCCCTGGCCTTTGGGGACGCGGGCAAGAATGCGGAATCTGCCATCCATAAGCTCTACCTCAATAAAACGATCCGTCCATCGGCTCTCCCCGATAAAATCAGCCAACCACCAATCTAGCAATACTCGTAATATTTAACAACAATAAAGAGAGCCTCCGACGCATCCGCTACAGACCACAGTTTTATCCCGGCTCAAACAAACGCAGTCGCGCCATTTTGTAATCGCATGATGATTACTCTGTACGATACAGGTTTTCCATAAAGAAAAATCTATCGTAAGTATAATAATAAAGCCACTTTTTACTATTCCTGTTTTCTGGTAGAATCTGTTTTTGCCGATATATGGACTAGTCAAAGCTATGTTTATTTGCGGCTAATCAGCCTGACTTGCTCTATGGGAAACCGGTCGATATTGATATTTCTGGAGTAGACATGGAAGCGTACCGTTCGATATTCAAAAAACAATGGGCTCCTCTGACAGCGGGAATTCTCATCGGTTTTATAAACACACTCATGTTCGCGTTCGACAGCCCGTGGGCTGTTTTCACCGGATTGCGAAACTGGGGCCTGCATTTGCTGGAGTTTTTAGGCGCCGGTGATGTGGCCCAGATATCCCCGCTGGAGTACACCACCTCTGT
>DRJW01000019.1 GCA_011052055.1 Nitrospirota bacterium | reverse complement strand
TTACCGATGGAAACGCAACGGACACTGCAAAGTAAGACAGATCACAAGTTGTGAAGCAACCTGCGGATTAATTGCAGACAAATGTCTTCCACCACCCCGATGATGAAGCAGTTTCTGGCGATAAAAAAAGATCATCCGGACGCGATACTCTTTTACCGGATGGGCGATTTTTACGAGATGTTCGGCGACGACGCGGTGGCCGCGTCCAAGGTGATGAACATAGCGCTTACCACAAGGGACAAGGCTTCCTCTAACCCCATTCCCATGTGCGGCGTGCCGTATCACGCACTCTATAACTACCTGCCGAAGATGATTAACAAAGGATACAAAGTCGCCATTTGTGAGCAGGTGGAGGATCCGCGTAAGGCCAAAGGTGTGGTCAAGAGGGAAGTCGTCCGGGTGGTAACGCCCGGAACGGTGACGGAGCCTTCTTTGCTAGAAGACAAATCCTTTAACTTCCTCGCCGCTATAGCCCCATCGAAACGTGGATTCGGGCTCGCCGTGGTCGATCTTTCCACGGGGCTTTTCAGGGTCTGCGAGTTTATCGGCGATAAGTCTCTGCTCGACCTTGAATATGAGCTTGACAGAACAAACCCAAAACAGATTTTGATCCCCGACAACCTTGACGAGTCCCATCCGCCTCTTTCAAGAGCGCTGGCCCAGGAATATGGCTCCGTCACCGACAAACTTGACGGCTGGACTTTCGGGTTCGACATCGCCAGAAAGGCTATTTTAGAACAGTTCGAGGTGGCCAGCCTCGACGGGTTCGGGCTCGAAAGCATGGAGCTTTGCGTCCGGTCTGCGGGAGCGGCCATATCGTATCTTCGCGATACCCAGAAAAACTCGTTGGGACAGATCAGCAAAATAATAGTTCACAACCCGCAAGACACGATGCCGCTCGATCCGGCCACCTGCAAAAATTTGGAGCTTACACGCAATCAAACAGACATGTCTCGTGATGGAACTTTGCTGTCGATACTCGACGACACAAAAACCGCAATGGGCGGAAGGGAGTTAAAAGAATGGCTCCTGCGCCCCCTTGTCCGGGTCGCCCCCATCTTCGACCGGCTATCTGTCGTAAGACGCTTGCATGACGACAACCGGCTCCTTGGCGCTATCCAGGAGAAATTATCTCAGATGGGCGATCTTGAAAGGATCGCAGGCAGGGTGACGGTCACGACTTGCTCGCCAAGAGACCTCCTTTCTCTTTTGATGTCGCTAAAGCCGCTTCCCGCTTTGCGCGGGCTTGTCGAGAATATCGGCGCGTCCAAGGCTGAAAGCTGGATGGACAATTGGGACGACTTAAAAGGTTTAAACGATTTTTTATCCAGGGCCGTATCGGACGAGCCGCCGGTCAACCTGCGCGATGGAGGCGCCATCAGGCCGGGATTCTCTCAAGAGCTAGACGAGCTAAAGGCCGTCCAGTCTAATTCGCGAAAATCGCTTGTCCAGCTAGAGCAAGAAGAGAAAGCCAGAACCGGCCTTTCGGGGCTCAGAGTGAAATATAACAAGGTTTACGGATATTTTATCGAAATTTCGCGCCGCCACTCGGACAAAGCGCCGGACGACTGGATGCGAAAGCAGTCGCTGGTCAACACAGAGCGCTACATATCGCCAAAGCTAAAAGAACTCGAAGACAAAATTTTAAACGCCACCGAAGATGCGATCCAGCTGGAGCTTAAGCTTTTCGAGGAGGTAAGAACAGAGACATCAGCCCATGCGAAAAGGGTTCAGGCCATGGCTGGCACAATTGGAGAGCTTGACACGTTAAGCGCGCTGGCCAACGTGGCCGTCAGGAACAATTACAAAGAGCCAGTCATCGACGATGGAGAGGATATTGAGATTAAAGGAGGCAGGCACCCGATACTGGAGCTAGCCGGTCTCGATGAGCGGTTCACTCCAAACGACGCCCGATTTGATCGGCAGACCGGAAGGCTCCAGATTATCACCGGGCCGAACATGGCGGGAAAATCGACATACATACGGCAGGTGGCCATCATCACGCTGATGGCGCAGGTCGGCTCGTTCGTCCCTGCCGACTCCGCCCGCATCGGCCTCGCTGACCGGATTTTCACCAGGGTCGGCGCGCAGGATCATCTGCAAAAAGGCCAGTCCACGTTTATGGTGGAGATGAACGAGACGGCGCTGATTTTAAACAACGCGACGAGCCGCAGTCTGATAATCCTTGATGAGATAGGGCGGGGCACATCCACCTTCGACGGGATTTCTATCGCGTGGGCGGTGG
>DRJW01000018.1 GCA_011052055.1 Nitrospirota bacterium | reverse complement strand
TGCCGGTTGAGAAGGGAGTGGGCGACAAGGTGACAGGAGCGACCGTAAACGGCTCCGGCAGTTTTATAATGCGCGCGGAACGGGTGGGAAAAGACACCATGCTCGCCAACATAGTCAAAATGGTTTCCGAGGCCCAAAGAAGCCGGGCGCCGGTGCAAAAACTTGTGGACACCGTTTCGTCATATTTCGTGCCGATGGTTATCGCCGTCTCTTTGATTACGTTTGTTGTGTGGGCGGTTTTCGGCCCGGAGCCCCGGTTTGCTTATGCCCTGGTCAACGCCGTCGCCGTTCTCATTGTCGCATGCCCCTGCGCGCTCGGTCTGGCGACTCCGATGTCGATCATGGTGGGCGTGGGAAGGGGCGCGGGTATGGGGGTTTTGATAAAAAATGCGGAAGCGCTAGAAATTCTGGAAAAAGTGGATACGCTGGTTGTGGACAAGACAGGCACATTGACACAGGGAAAACCTGAGCTCGTGTCGGTAATACCATCCGCCAATTTCAGCGAAGACGAGATAGTATCGTTTGCCGCCAGCCTGGAAAAAGGTAGCGAACATCCATTGGCTGAAGCCATTGTAAAAGGAGCGAAAGAGCGTGGAATCGATATTCATGAAATAAAAGACTTCTCTTCGATTACCGGCAAGGGCGTTCGTGGCGCCGCGCGCGGCCAGGCCGTCGCGCTTGGCAATTTGAAACTGCTGGATGAGTTGAAAATCGATCCCGCGTCGTTTGCGCTAAAGGCTGAAGAGCTTCAAAAGCAAGGGAATACTGTGGTTTTCCTGGCGGTGCAAAAACAGGTTGCAGGTATTCTTGCGATAGCTGACCCGATTAAAGAATCCACGCCCGAAGCGATAGCGCAAATCGAGAAAATCGGGATACATGTAGCCATGCTAACAGGGGACAACAAAGTCACAGCCGGGGCCGTGGCGCAAAAGCTGGGGCTAAGCCGCGTTATCTCTGATGTACTCCCCGACCAGAAAGGCGAAGAGGTAAAAAGGCTTCAGAGCGAAAAACGGATAGTCGCTATGGCCGGTGACGGAGTGAACGACGCTCCCGCCCTTGCTCAGGCCGATGTTGGAATCGCTATGGGAACGGGCGCGGACGTCGCCATGGAGAGCGCGGGGGTGACGCTTGTGAAGGGGAACCTTCAGGGTATAGTAAAAGCCATTTTGCTGAGCCGCTACACCATGAAAAACATCCGGCAGAACCTGTTTTTCGCATTCTTCTACAATACGATGAGCATGCCGATAGCCGCCGGGCTTTTATACCCATTTTTTGGTCTGCTTCTAAGTCCGATGATAGCAAGCGCCGCCATGAGTATCAGCTCGATTTCCGTCATCCTTAACGCGCTTCGCCTCCGAAGCGTCAAACTTTGATAGTTTGAAAAAATTATCTATCCTGCGCTCTTGCTGGACGCAGGCGCTTTTGTAGCGGTGTGGTTTCCTGAGCGTCCTGATGAATTTTTCCTGATTCAGACCTCCGTAAATACCAATTGTTTTGCCAATTCACTCGAATTGATTTATATTGTACCAATTCTTCGCAATATATAGCGGCGTGGGGGCGTCTGCTTAAAATTAGAAATCTACATGTAAAACTCGCGACTATTGCGCTCAAAATGAAATCTATTTTAATTGTAGATGATGAGGAATCTGTAAGAATAGCCTTATCAAAAGCCATACACTTTTTGGGCTTTAAAGCTTGTATCGTAGACAGTGGGAATGAAGCCGTTCGACTGGCCAAAGAAAGTACGTTCGATGTGATCCTGCTCGACATAAATATGCCGGGTATGAGCGGACTCGAAACACTCATACAGATCAGAGCTGATGGTAAAAGCTCAAAAAGCCCTGTGATAATGATCGCCACCTACAACCATCTTGATTTCGTCGGAGAGGCGATAAGACAGGGCGCCAGCGATTATATGGTTAAACCGTTTAATTTATCTATGATCTTCGACAGGGTTTCGCGATGGGTAAGCGCCAGTGTTGAGCTGAAGTGGAAAGATTTGAAACCTGAGCAGGAGAATCTTCTGCTGACAACCTCCAAAACTCTCGACAGCGCGTTCCACAGTGTCAGGACGAATGGGGAGCTTCCGTTTAAAAAGATGCGTGAGACGGCCAGTCTTATCATCACGGTGATAGAAAACAAAAATATAACCGGTGCGCTAGACGCTGTAAAAGATCACGACAACTATACTTTTGTCCACTCGTTGCGCGTGGGAATTTACATGACGCTTTTCGGGCAGGCGCTGGCCGGTTTCATACGAGATGATTTAATTGTAATAGCCACCGGCGGAATAACCCATGACATCGGAAAAGCCAGAACACCGCTGAATATTCTCAATAAGCCAGCCAAGCTTGACGATCATGAAATGAAAATTATGATGGAGCATGTCGTCCATACATACGATATTTTAAAAAATACTCCCGGTGTGCCCGCTCCGGTTATCGATATCGGCTGGCTCCACCATGAAAGAATGGACGGCTCCGGCTATCCCAGGGGTCTTAAAGGGAATAGCGCTAGCATATTAGGCAGAATGGCGGCTATTGTCGATGTGTACGTGGCCCTTACCGACAACCGGGTTTACAGGCGGTCCTGCGCGCCAGAAAAGGCGTTTGAAGTTATGAAAAACTTATCCGGGCTTTTCGATTGTGATCTTCTAAAAGATTTCAAAGAAGCGGCGCTCGACAGTCTGGCGAAAAGGTAGTCTTAAGGGAACCTCTAATAATCCATTTCTGCTCCAATCGGCTGTAAAAGGCGCCATGCTTCGTTGACGAGTCAAAATCGTCCTCAGAGTAGTTATTACTACGCTTGCGGCTATTTTGTCTCGCCGCC
>DRJW01000017.1 GCA_011052055.1 Nitrospirota bacterium | reverse complement strand
CAAAAAACGACGATTCTTCTTTCGAGCTGTTCGCGTTCGAGTATAACATCTGCGATACGACAGGCCTGCTTTCACCAGAGGACATGGTAGACAGGTATATCGCCAAATATGGTATGTACGAGCGAAAGGACTATGACAGGAACATGATCGTTTATACAAATGTTACCGAACGATACAAAGTTGGAGCGCGTCCTTTTATCGGAAAGAAGAATGCGCGGGGGCTGACAATTACAATCGTCGATGATAAAATATTTGAGAACATATACCGATCATGGCGAGGCGCGCTGAGAAAAGCGGACAAGAGCATCTCGACTTCATTATAAAACCTGATATCACCTTTATATTTCAATTATATATATTCTTTTATTCAAGTTATTTCTAGCTTAATATCTTTTTACTCCCCCACCCCTCGCTTTTTTCTAATGCTTCTTTCCCTCATGGCCGATAAGTAAATCAAGAGCGGAGGAATATAAAATGAGTTTTGAATTTGCCCCATTAAGTGATTTTATCCGGTATTCGGATAGAGCGCCTATGACAGCCAAAGAGTACCAGGCCACCACACGTCCTCAAGTGTCTTCCCTTCTATCGACGGATACCAGGATCGATCAACCGAAAGAAAGCGTCGATAATTCTTCCCCAAAAGATAGAATGAAAGACTATATGCGCAATCTTGCCTCTCAATTGGACACTAGTAGCTCCGTTACGCTTCTAAATAGTATTGGCTCTCGTTCTTTCGGGGCTTCTGGCGGCCTCTATTCTGGTGTCGGGCAGATGCCCTCAGCCCAGATGCAGTCTTTGATCAGAAGATACGCCTGACGCAGGGACAATTCCTGACCAGGCATAGCCGCCTGGGAGGAATTATCCACCTTCGTTTGTCTCCAGCGGCTTTCCTCCAGGCCCTATCCAGGTTGACATTCAAATACCTATTGGATATCTTGATCTGAGGCATTGGAATTACTGTCCCCGGTGGCTTGAGAAGCGTAGATCTGACCATATGAATAAAATCCTGGAATAAAAACATGACCACACAGTTGGAGGCGGCCCGAAACGGGCAAATAACAGCAGAAATGGAGAGCGCCGCCCTTCGCGAAGGGGTACAGCCGACTTTCATTCGGGACGGAATCATGTGCGGATCGATAGTTATTACAAAAAATAACCGGCGTGACATCGCCGGGCTTGCGGTGGGCGCAGGGTTGAAGGTCAAGGTAAACGCAAATATAGGCTCCTCGCGGGACGACGCGGATTTCGAAAATGAGCTGGATAAGATGCGGGCCGCCACTGAAGCTGGAGCCGACGCGATAATGGATTTGTCCACCGGCGGTGATATAAAGGCGATCCGAAAGGCGATATTGTCTGAATGCCATTTACCGATCGGGACGGTGCCGATATACCAGTGCGCCGCCGACAATCTTATCGAGGGTAAAAACCTGCTCGATATGAGCGCCGACGACCTTTTCGCCGCCATCGAGGAGCATGGGCGCGATGGGGTAGATTTTATAACCGTCCATTGCGGCGTAACAAGAGAGTCGGTTCAAAGGTTTAAAGACGAGGGCCGCCTACTCGACATTGTGAGCCGGGGAGGCTCTATCCACGCCAAGATGATCGAGTATCATGGTGAGGACAACCCCCTTTACACCCAGTACGACCGGCTTGTGGAGATCGCAAGGGAATACGACATGACGATAAGCCTGGGCGATGGAATGCGCCCCGGATGTCTGGCCGACGCAACAGACAGGGCGCAGGTGCAAGAGACGATACTCCTTGGCGAACTTGCCAAAAAAGCCCATACAGCCGGTGTCCAGGTGATGATCGAAGGGCCGGGCCATATGCCTTTGAACCAGATAGCGGCTAATATGGAATTACAAAAAAGGCTGTGTAATAATGCGCCCTTCTACGTTCTCGGCCCGCTGGTCACCGATATAGCTCCCGGATACGATCATATAACCTCCGCCATCGGTGGAGCCATAGCGGCGACAGCCGGGGCGGATTTTCTCTGTTACGTGACACCGGCAGAACATCTGCGCCTTCCAACCGTGGATGATGTAAAAGAAGGCGTTATCGCCACCAGGATCGCCGCTCACGCTGGGGATATAGCCCGTGGATCACGGGGAGCCAGGGACTGGGACGATAATATGGCAAAAGCCCGCAAAAACCTTGACTGGAAAGCGCAATGTGAGCTTTCCATCGATCCGGAAACCGCAAGACGGAGGCGCGCCGAAACAAATCCTGAGGATGATTCGGTTTGCACCATGTGCGCCGCCCTTTGCTCTATCAAGACCGGCGACACGGCCAACGCCAAATAACACTCATGGGCGCCCCACCTTTCAAAGGTGTTCGCCTGCGGCGTTTCATCCTGGATCCTGAATGTTTTGAAGAATCCGCCGTTAATCTGACCGGCGCAGTCGCAAAGCATGTCAGGAACGTCTTGAGGCTAAAAACAGGCGATAAGGTTCTTGTTACAGATGGCCATACCAGAAAATTCGTTTGCTGTATATCATCGATAAACAAGAGCTCTGTTCAGGCTGAGATCGTTGAAAAGCTGGAAACAGCAGAAGACCCCCTCCCCTTCGTGACTCTGGCGCAGGCTATTCCAAAGGGACGCAAGATGGATACTATTGTCCGTATGGCGTGCGAGATCGGAGCGGAGCGAATCGTCCCTGTAGTTGCGGAACGATGCGTAATAAAGCTGAATAAAGACTCTCAGGCTAAAAAAATGGAGCGGTGGCGCGAAATATCCGTTTCTGCGGCCCAGCAATCAGGCTCCGATTGCCCTGCCCTGATTGTGAACCCGGTCGGTATCGAGGATTTGCCAGATTTAGTTCCTTCGGATCACTCCATCGCTCTATGGGAAAATGAGACCAGATCGCTAAAATCTGCGCTTTCTGGTCTTGATAGCAAAAGATCGCTCCTTCTTCTGGCCGGGCCGGAGGGTGGATTCACAGACAATGAAGTGGAAAAGCTGAAATCATCCGGGTTTGTGACCGCCTCGCTTGGAAGCCAGATTCTGCGAACCGAGACCGCCGGAATCGCGGCTCTCAGCGCCCTTTTTTATCATTTCAGCAACTGACAACCGTTCAACCTATTTGATTTTCAAGGAGTTTTCTAAAATGCTCGGTTTGTCGACAAATGTATAACTTTCTGCGCTGAAAACTGTAAACACCAGGCCTCCAACCGCATTACCAGAGTAGCGCTCAGCGCCTTTTCTTTAATTTGAGGCAATTCGGGGCAATTCGATCTGCCAAAAAAACTCTTTTAAACAAAAACTAATTAAGCTATACTGTGTGTCCGTTTGACTGTGAGTGATTCTATACGCTCCTGTCTGCTTCATGTCGGAGCAAGAACGGGTTGGGAATGGGGACTTGCCTTTAGGATAAAGTCAGTTGGGAATTCCTGGTCGGAGCTTTCTTAGGCGATGCTCTGCGTATACATGGAGGATTAAAACGGAGGGAATTTGAGGTTTATTTTACTTTTTTTAATGGGGGAGATATGAGGAGACTGTTTAGAGTAACAGGAAGAGGAATTGTTTTGGGGGCGCTCCTAATCGGGGCGATTACCGTTCTCACACCCGTGGAGAGCCAGGCCCTACCTGCCTTTGCCAGAAAATATGATATGACTTGTTCGGTATGCCACACACGTATGCCGCGTTTAAACTTCTTTGGTCAGCGATTTCTCGAAAATGGCTACCAGATCCCTGGCACCATGGATGGCGCAAGTGTGAAAAAGAAGCTCCTGGGTGGATCGAATGGCGCCACCCTGGGCAAAGTATCCAATTACATGGCTGTACGCCTCCGCGCCGACGTGGAGCGTTTTGGTTTCAATGACAAAGACGCCACTGAATCGGACGATAAAGTCAGGATTCAGACCCCCGATGTGATAAATATCTTTTTCGCGGGGACTGCGGCAAAAAATATCTCGTTCTTTTTCGAGACCGAATATAACAGCAGAGAAGATTTCGGGGGGATCGCCTTTGAACGGGCGAACCTGGTTTTTTCCAACCTGGCTGGCTCGCAGGGATTAAACGTTAAGATCGGTAATTTTGACCCGGCCTCGTTCTTCTCTTTCCCCACCCACCGGCAACAGATGAACCCTGTCGGGCCCGAAGCTGAGACTGGAGACTTTCCGCCCGATATAAACAGAATTCCGCTTCTGCCGCTGGCGTTCTCTTCGAAGTTTTTTGGACTGACTCGCGCGGCGTCGCGCGCCGGTGGAGAGGGTTTTGCCATCCTCCCCTTTGAGCCGACCTCATTTAACGCTCCTTCCGCGAGGGGAGCCACGCTGTATGGTCGACCGTTCGGCAATGATTTCCTTTATCAGGTAGGTTTAGTGGATAGCACGCGCGCCACAGGAGAGCGCGGATATGATTATTACGCGATGCTCCGGTACGATTATGTACGTGGTGAGTATTGGGCCGCAAATGTGTCCGCTTTTTACTACCGCTCCCCGGAGTCAGCGAACCTGACCAGCATGGGCAGTATGGGTGGTATGGGTAGCAGTATGGGCGGCGCGAGTAGCGGCGCTGACAACCAGATTGCCGTTGCGGACATGACCCGGTACGGCATCGGGGCCAGGGTAAACTATAAGACTCTTGATATCTTTGGCGCGCTTATCTTTGATAAGCTCGACTACACTCTTCCCGCAATGAGCGCCAGCGCTTGGGATAACGACGCTTCGGGGCTAAGCCTGGAAGCGAACTGGGCGGCGACCCAGAAGTGGATGTTCTCTACCCGCTATGACAAGATGGATGCGGGTGGCCTGGTGGCGATGGCGAAGAATTCATCCTGGCTGACCGTGCAGGCTAAATACTACACCAGCCCGAACATCGCTTTCTACCTTAGGGGCCACAACAACCTCGAATCCGCCGATGATTCGCCCGTCAGAAACCTGCGAAACGCGGTACTGGCAGGCGTGGACATGGCATTCTGAGGAAACTGAACACCATCGTGATAAGACTGACTAACTGAGGGAGGATATAAAGATGAGTAGGATAGTTAACGTAATTATACGGGCAGTGTCCGTAGCAGTAATAGTTCTAATGACAGGGATATTAACCACAATAGCTTCTGCTCAGGTAGTCAAGCCTGAGCAGAATGCTGAAAATGTCGCCGCCGGAAAGGCGATCTATGATCGAACCTGTGTCTTTTGCCATGGGGCCGTCGGTAAAGGGGATGGTCCGGTCGCCTATTTTCTTACTGGAAACATGTCGCCCCGTCCTCGGGATTTCACTGCTGGCGTCTACAGATTCAAGAGTACGCTTTCAGAAGAACTGCCCGCTGACGGGGATCTTTTTAGAACCATCACACGTGGGGTTCCGGGATTCATGCCGACTTATTCGGGTCTCGTCCCGCAACAAAGATGGCAGTTGGTCTACTATATCAAGAGCCTCTTTCCCGGTTTCGCCACGGCAGAGCCGAAACCTATAGAACTGGGAACGCCAGTCGCCAGCTCAATGGCCAGCGTCAGCCGGGGCGGGATTATCTTTGAGGATCTGGGTTGCTCAGGTTGTCACGGGGCGAATGGGATGGGAGACGGAGAATTGGCCGAAGATCTGGAGGATGACCTTTCATTCAAGATTGTGCCGGCGAATCTCACCATGCTAAACTCCCTCAAGAACGGATCGGGCAAGGGTGACATATACCGGACTATCATGACCGGAATAAACGGGACGCCCATGCCTTCTTTTGAAGATACCGTAGAAAGTAAGGATGATGTCTGGGATCTGGTGAACTTTATCCTGTCTCTCTCAGGGAGCAGATAAAAGCGCTTTTTTAGATCATTTTTGTAAGGCGGGGCCCTGTAGGGGGCCCTGCTTTTTTAATGAAAACCCACCGCCACTTGCCATTTTGACATCACCGCTCCCGGGATCAGGCCAGCCAATGTTTTCCAGAAACTCATCCAGAGCGCCAGTCATATCTTTATATAGAGGGTTATATGTCAGCCTTCTGACCACGCCTCTGTTCATGTTTTCCTTCGACGCCACTCCCAGCCAGACAGATTTTTCATCATTCTTGCAGGCGCGCCATTTTTTCTTCTCTTTTATCTTGTCGTAATGCAGGCACGACTTATACTCCCCTTCTTTTCCATAATGCGAGTCGTCGGGCGGTATCGGAATCGAAACATGAGCAAAATCGAGGATTCTCCCTCTTAAATTTCGGCTTTTTATTATTTTAATCCGGCTGTCGTCAAATCGCAGACTCTCCGGGTTCTTAGCGTAAAGGATCATCCTGCTTTCGGGAGACGCGAAGTATTTGGAAAAAAACCGGATCGTTTTTTTCGCCGATACGCTTATATCCTCATAGCTAAGGGCCGCGAATACAGGAGTCTTCAGTTTCCCGGTCTTTTCCGCCTCAGCCTTATTCTTATCCATAATTTCGGCAAGCTCAACCACGGCGCTTGTCGCGAATGTCTCATACTTGGCGAAATCCAGATCGTCCCGCCTCCCCTCCAGCCACCGCTTCATATATTGATAAACGCGAAGAGCCGGGCCCGTATAACTGTTTTTGAATCCTATGGCAGGCGAAAAAAGGATGATCGCTTTTATCTCGTTGTGGCGAAACCCCTCGTAAAGAGCCAGCGTTCCGCCGGTCGAGTATCCTCCAATATAAACGTTTTGCGCCGCGCCTTTTATACTTCGCAAACCGTAATCGATAGCCTTTATCCACTCTTCGTCACTTACATAAAGAAGATCGCCCGGAACAGTTCCGTGTCCCGGCAGGAGTATGGAGCGGACAAGGAAGCATCGAGATTGAAAATATTCTCCTATTGGCCTTACAAGATAGGGGGAATCGGATAATCCATGAACAAGAAGGATCCCTTTTTCATATTTACCGTCAGCGTCAACGTCAAAAATACATTCGGACGCAGGTTTGAGCTCAAACGGGCTTACTGCTTCTATAATTCTCGCCCTGTTATTTCCATTCAGATCAAGACGGGCTTTTCCGATCCTCTCTTTCGTTCGCTTGATGTAGACGTTAAAAGGTGTGTCCGGAGCAAAATCGAAAGTCGAGTTCAGGCCCGACGGGCGAAACCTCGGCTCTGTCTCGGCGCAACTTGCCAGGATCAAGGCCAGGGCTAATGTCAGCGTCAGTTTAAACGAAAGCCCTGGGTTTAGGTAATTTGAGACCGCCGACAAACAGCGGCAAATGTCATAAAGGTATTTTATCAGCGCTCCCCTTCGATTTTTTCTTAAGCTATGGACGTGAGCCTGATTCTAGTCCTATCAACAGTCTTGTGGAATCTTATTAATAACGAAGAGAGCAAGGGCGATAAAAAAAAGGGAGGGCAAATAACGCCCTCCCCCATAGATTATGAAAAATTAAGGAAGGATCTTGTCTCCCCTGCCCATGCTGTCGTCAGCGTCAGGCGAAGTTATCAAGACTGTGATGGCCCCACGTAAAGCGGCGCTCATTGTGTGATCCACAATAGCGTTGTTTGTGGATTTACCCTTTGGTGTTACCAGGTCGACAGTGACCGCTTCGGACACGGCCACATTGTATGTAGCCATTCCATAGATAACATTCTTCGGATTTCCGTTGAGGTAAACCCTGTCCCAGATTCCGGCGATAGGATGGAACGCGACCGGCATGTTGATGTTGGCGTTCACAAAGAAAAACCGGACTCGCTCGCCAGGTTTCGCCACCAGAGGAGCAGGAGCGTTTGCGCCATGCAAAGGATCGTAGTGGAATATTTTTCCGTTAATAAGAGAATTTGTCCATCCTCTGTTTTCCATCATCGCCACAGCGTCACCAGCGTTGGGAAAATATTGGGACTGGATTAAAATATATTCGCGATCAGGTTTAGGGTAACTTTTCGAATACCCTTCCTTCGGATCGACGATAATAACCCCAAACATGCCACGGGCAATATGCTGGGCCATGTTAGGAGCTCCGCAGTGATACATAAACACGCCAGGATATTTGGTGGTAAAAGAAAATTTCTTTGTCTCACCCGGTTTCACCGGCGCGAACTCATCCAGAACATCCACCTGGGCCGCGTGAAAATCCATGGCATGGCTTTGTCCGTTCTTCTTGTCGTTGGTCAAAGTAAATTCAACAGTGTCGCCCTGTGTCACTCTGACCACCGGACCGGGAATTGTCCCATTAAATGTCCAGGCCGGATACATAGTCCCTTTTGTGTCGATCGCAATATCCTTTTCCATTGCGGTCATTTTGACTTTTACTGTCTTGGCATATCCAATGCTTGACGTTAGCAGTAGCGCCAGGCACATAAAGGCGGCGACCATTAAAGTTGATTTTTTCGTAATGTAAACAAGATTCATTTGTTTCCTCCAAAAGTTAAATGGATAATTCCAGAAAAAGGAATTTGCGATAGTACGGACAGAGGATACTTTGCAATCTGGTTTATAAATATGACTTAAGCTATAGAAACATTAAAAATTAAAGATTAATTTATTCCTCGAAGCTCCCCCCACGAAGATGCTCATGAAAATCACCTTCGAGGTGGTCTCGACGTTATGAATAGTGTATATTTCTTTTGGTCTGTATTTTGACGAGTACACGGAGAGCTTATGCGAAAATACAAAATACCCGAAGGTGTCTGTTTCTGGGTCGAGAATGGAAAAGTCGTCGAACATATTGTACGGCCTGGGACATAGGTTACATAATAGTCCGGGCGGATGGGTAACACATTTGGTTCAGGTTCATTTTGCGTTTTCCCTTCTTACATATGAAGCCGGTCTTTCTACACGCCCGGTTTTCTCATTCAATTGCCCAAGTTTGACCATTCCAAAGTATACGTCCCAGCGATCATTGTCCACCTGATGCAAGCCGACAGGCTCTCCGGCCAGCAATTGACTTACCCAGACCATCTTTGCGCGCCACTTTATCTCTCCACTATGACGAGCCATCCTGACCACAAACCCGGATGGATATTCGATCTTAGGCGATCTTGATGGATACGAGCGTGTCGACGTTTTGTAAACGCTAGATGGTCACATTTTATGCCGTATCGGCCGTTTGCATTTTATGCTGTATCGGTCGTTTGATTGATGCGCGGTTTCTCCCTTTTTTCCCGCTATTGTTCAAATTACACGCAATTTAACATATTCTTAACTTATATTTAACCAGAACTTAACCTAACTCCCTTCGTCTCTTGATACATTAGGGCGATGAAAAATGAAGCTCCTTACAAAATACTCGTGGTTGATGATGAAGAGGATATTCGTGATCTCCTTCAATACAACCTGAAATCCGCCGGGTACGAAGTTCTTGTGGCTAAAACGGGCGAAGAAGCTTTAACGGCGATAAGAGCGGAAAAACCAAAAGTTGTCCTGTTAGACCTTATGCTACCGGGAATAGACGGTTTGGATGTATGCAAAAAAGTAAGGCTGGAATCGGAGATAAGCGAAACTCCGATAATAATGCTTACTGCAAAGGGAGAAGAGGAGGACATTGTAAAAGGGCTGGAAATCGGAGCCGACGATTACGTGACAAAACCATTTAGCATAAAAGAAGTCCTGGCCCGCATTCAAGTCGCGCTCCGCCGAATCTCCGAAGAAGGCCTTCCGGTAAAAGTGGAAGTAGGCGGACTTATTCTGGATAGAAACAGGCGGGAAATATTTTTAAACGGAAAACCTGTTGAGTTTACTTTTACAGAGTTCGCAATCCTGGACGCTCTTTTCAACAGAGGGGGAGGCGTTATGACGCGGGATCAGATAGTCTCCGCTATCCGGGGAGGCGAGGTTAACGTTTCAGAGCGCTCGGTGGATGTGCATATAACGTTCATTCGAAAAAAACTCGACTCCTGGAGCGGACGGATTCACACGGTGCGTGGCGTCGGTTACCGCCTTGATTATTGATATGAAATACACAAGTATTTCTTGGACGATATTTCCGCTTATCACGGCTTTTATTATCATATCAGCGTTTACGGGCGCCCTGGTCACCAGTGTTGAAGCATTGAAAGCAGGTCAGGTCGCGTTCATATCAGGGATGGCTTTTGCGGCGTCTGCGGTTCTAAGCATAATAATTTCAAATATCACCAGGAAACCGTTGAAAGAAATATCACAGGGCGCGGCGCGCTTCGCTTTAGGACTTTTCGACAAGCCTATAGATGGTGGAATGTTGAAGGAAACAGCGGAAATCGCCGAGAATCTGAACATAATGTCAGCCGAGCTCAAAGTGAGGATAAGCGCAGGAGCGAATGAGGCGCAGACCGGGGAAGCGGTGTTGACTTGCTTAAAAGAAGGTATCCTCGCAGTGGACGCAAACCTTGTAATCTTGAAAATCAACCCTGTGGCGAGGCATTTGCTGGATATCCCTTCCGCGAAAATCGAGGGTCTTTCCATCAGGGACGTCGTTTACAAAAGAAGTGAACTGCTGAACTTTATTGACGAAGGGCTCGAAACGCGCAAGCTGTTGTCAAAAGAGATGAGCATAGAAGACTCGAAAAAGAAAATTATTCAGGTAATACAAAGCCCCCTTCATAAATCTAATGGTGAATATTGGGGCCAGGTCATGTCCCTGAACGACGTTACACGTCTGCGTCAGCTTGAAAGTCTCCGGCGCGATTTCGCCGCAAACGTATCACACGAGCTTCGCACACCCATAACCTCGATACAGGGGGCTGTAGAGGCTCTTTTATCCGGAGCCGTGGAAGATCCGGAAACGGCGGATAGATTTCTGCAAATGCTCGACAGACAGGTAAAAAGGCTTTCGGGTATTATTGAAGACCTTTTGACCCTTTCCAGGATAGAAAACGAAAATGTAATTTCACAAGGGTTCATTGAGCATGTTTCCATAAAGAATGTTCTTGAGAAAATAATCAGCGACTTGTCGTATAAATCAGCGGAAAAAAATATCAACGTCAAGCTGGCCTGCCCGGATAATCTCGAAGCTACAATCAGCGTAATGCTTCTGGAGCGAGCCCTGGCGAACCTGCTCGATAACTCCATCAACTATAGCGATCCCGGTAAAGAGGTGCTCATATCAGTGTTTCTTAGTGAAAATGTTCTTTCGATCCATGTCAGGGATCAAGGTTTCGGCATAGATGGAAACCACCTTGATCGTATTTTCGAGCGCTTCTACCGTGTGGATACATCGCGGTCCAGAAAACTGGGCGGCACAGGGCTGGGGCTTTCAATAGTAAAGCACTCGATAATAGCGCACGGAGGCAAAGTCACCGTGGAAAGTGTTCCTGGTGAGGGGAGCGTATTTTCCATACATATTCCAGTTAAAAAAATCGTAAACTTTAAAAAGGCGATAGCATGAGCGAAATCCCGATCGTAACGGAGGAAACGAAAAGCATTTCGAGCGACAGAATGATAAAAAGGCGTAAAATAGAGGAAAAAATCGCCATCGGAGCGCTTTTCATGGGGGGCGCGATTGCGGTGGGGATTGTTCTAGCAATATTCTATTTCGTTATTCAGGAGTCTTATCCATTAATCAGCGATACGGATCTGCGCAACGAGATGTCGCTTTACCACGATACAGAAAATGAAGAGGAGTTTGCGCGAAACGCCAGCGTTTTCCAGACGCTAGACAACCTGCTGGGGCAGTTTATGTGGCAACCCGTGTCCGATCAGCCGCTTTTCAGCCTGTGGCCGCTTGCGGCGGGGACGTTAAAAATCACGCTGGTAGCTGTAGCCGAAGGAACGGTTATAAGTTTTCTGACGGCTATCGCCATAGCTTTTTACCTCCCGCGAAATCTCAGATATACCGTCAAAGTAATTACCGAGCTTCTCGCCGGTATTCCGTCGGTCGTGCTGGGATTTCTTGGACTGATCTATTTTGCCACTTACATGCAAACTATCACCGGAACGACTTTCCGGCTAAACGCTTTCCTTGCGGGTACGATGCTTTCATTAACGGTAATACCGATAATGACGACACTTTTCGAAGATATCTATTCAAGCTACTCGAAAGAGCAGATACACGCCGCCAAATGTTGCGGAATGTTCGATTACCAAATTATTACTTCGCTAATTATTCCAGCCACCTACGGAAAAGTTTTCGCCGCCGGTCTGCTTGGTTTCGGAAGATGCTTCGGCGAAACGATGATCGTGCTCATGTGCTCGGGCAACGCGGCCATATTCAGTATGGACTTCGCGTCAGGAGCGAGAACCTTCGCCGCCACCATAGGCGCGGAGATGGGCGAAGTGATAGTAGGAGACACACACTACAGCGTTCTTTTCCTGTTGGGCCTCATCCTGATATTCGCCACTTTCACTATCAATTATTTTTCCCAGCGTCTCATAAGGAGATGGACTTATGCTTGACCGCAGAAAAACGCTTGAGTTCATTTTTAAAGCGGTAACGAACGCGACCGCCCTGTTTGTAGTGGCGATTATCACTTTTATCATCGGCCTGGTTGTTATCAAAGGTAGCGCGCATATGTCCTGGGAGTTCCTTACCGCCGGCCCCACGGGCGATATGGAGCATGGAGGAATCTGGCCGATGATAAAAGGGACAGCAATGCTGGTTATGATGATGTCGATGTTTACCGTACCGCTTGGCGCGGTCATCGCCATATACCTTAACGAAGTCAGCCGGAGAAACTGGTTTTACAATGCGGTCATGAGCTCCGTTCGGACTCTGGCCGCGGTTCCGTCCATTGTCTATGGCCTGTTCGGGCTGGCTTTCTTTGTAAACATTGTCGGGGGGACTTTGGACTGGTTGATAGGTTACGAAGACCATGTTTTTAAAGTGCGATGCCTGTTGTGGGCGGCTTTTACGATGGGCGCGCTGACGCTTCCGACGAATGTGATTTCTGTAACCGAAGCTTTGAAGCTCGTTCCCGAAGAGCAACGCCACGCCGGAATCTGTCTTGGGTACACCAGATGGGAAGTTATAAAATGGGTTGTTTTGCCGCAGGCTATAGGCGGGATGCTCACAGGCCTTGTCCTTTCCATCAGCCGTGGGGCGGGAGAGGTAGCGCCGATCCTTTTCGTCGGAGTGGCCTATTTCGTTCCCAATTTCACCGGCGATCCGCTTGATCAGTTTATGGAGCTCGGATATCATATTTTTGTCATGGCTACTCAGTCGCCAAACGTCGACAGGGCCGCTCCCATTCTTTACTCCACAACGCTTGTTTTGCTTACGCTGACGTTTACGTTCAACTCCATAGGCCAAATCCTTCGATGGATCCATCGAAGGAGAATAGACAGATAAATTTACATACACGATATTTTTGCCGGAAATCATAAAATGGAAATAGAAAATAAAGCTCTTGAGACTTTTGATTTTGGAGTCAGGTACCCGAATGGAGTAGT
>DRJW01000016.1 GCA_011052055.1 Nitrospirota bacterium | reverse complement strand
TTTATGTTATCTGGGTGTGGCGTCGGGCAGGCCGCCGTCGACCGGAATGGTGGCTCCTGTGGTCGGCGTCTGGCGCGTGGCGAAAAACAGAACCGCTCTTGCCACATCCTCCCCTGTTATCTTCTCTTTGAGCAAATTCCTGTCATGGTAGTATTTCTCCAGTCCCTTCTGGCTAAGGCCTCTCGCCTTCATTCTGTCCGGCCCCACTTCGGCCCACAGTCCCGACCTGCGCTTGCCGTGGGAGAATACAGCGTCGGGGGCGACCATGTTTACCCGAACGTCGAGACTGGCAAGCTCCAGGCTGGCTATACGGGCGAGCTGGTGAGCCGCCGCTTTAGTGGCGCTGTACGCCCCGAACCTGGCGCCAGGCGCGAAGACGTTTTTTGTCGAGATTAAAACAATATCTCCTCCGGCGCCCTGCGTCTCGAAAAGACGCGCTGATTCCGCAAGTGTATTGAGCGTTCCATGCACGTTCACATTTTCAAGTTTTAAAAATGAGGCCGGATCCATTTTAGCCAGAGAGGAGACATGAGCGAGCCCGGCGTTCACCACCACAAGGTCTATGCCGCCCCACTCCCCGACAGCATGGCCAAAACCCTCGGCCATGCTTTTAGTATCTGTCACATCCAGAGGGACGGTGATTATACTGTCGCCATAGGCGGGCTTGAGATCGTTTAAAAGAGCGGCCAGATTCTCTCCGGGCAAATCGGTGGCGGCCACGTGACATCCGTTTTTTAGCAATTCGGCGCATATGGCGGAGCCGATGGCGCCGCAGGCCCCTGTCACCAGCGCCACTTTTTGAGTGAGCGGCTTATCGTAAGCGTTAAGTTTCGCGCTTTGCATATTGAAGTATTCCATTTCAAACATGCTCCGCTCACTTATCCCTTTATATTCGCCGGACGATGCGATTTCCGCTTTTACGTGGATGGTCTGCTCTGTTATATCGCGGGCGATGATGGCCTCGCCCACGTTTCTTCCCGCGCATACCGCGCCGACGCCGGGGATGAATATCACCCTGGGCAGAGGATCGAGGGGAGCAATACCGGACGCCGCTTTTTTTGAATGTTTACCAAAATACCGCTTATAGCTTTCGGCGTAAGCGCCTATCGCTTTTTCGAGTTGGCTTTTGAGCTTGTCTCGCTCTTTAAGGTCAGGATTATCTATCCACAAAGGTTTCGGTTTGACCCTGATTATATGATCGGAAGTCAGGGGCGGGGCGAGGGCGATCCTCCTGTTTTTTTTCGACCCGGCGAACGCCAGCGATTCTGAAGTGATGAGCGGTTTTAGTATGAAATGCCGGTCATAGCGCTTTGAGGCCGCGCTGGATAGACGGAGAAGGCCCCGTAGCAAAGGCGCGATCCACAGATAGCGCTTTTGCGCTCTTTCAAGCGCTTTTTCCGGCGTTCCTCGCGCGACGCCGCGCCGGTGGCCCTTAAGATATTTTTCCGCTTTATTAACCAGCCTTATCGTGGCCGAGTACGATTCTTCTGCGGTATCGCCCCATGTGATTAAACCATGATTCATTAAAACCATGCCCCCGCCCCCGCCACCGCTTCTCTTTGCATCGACCGCGCTTTTTTCAAAAGCCCTCAAAACCGCTTTGGCCAGATCGAAACCAGGTCTTTTGTAATCGACAATCAAAACGTCCTTGCCGAGCGCATCTTGCGCGGTCTCTTTTCCGTCCCGCCTGTTGGTCAGCGCAAGAATGGAGTCGGCGTGAGTATGGTCGATAAACTTTTTCGGGATGAAAGCGTGAACAAGCGACTCTATCGACGGCGTGGGGCCCAAAGGATTTACAAGCCCTCGCCTGAGTTCTTTTAGCATGTCGTCGTCGGAAAGCTTTTTGAGCGCTTTTAAGCGCATTAAGCGCTCAAGATCGAGAGCGCAATGACCGTCCGGGCCGATTCGGGCGAGGTCATGGCCGGAGGCTTTCACAAACAGGGCGGGCCGTATCTCGCCGGTGATATCGGTGAACAAACCTTTAACGGAGGTATTGCCCCCGCCGTGGAGAACCAATTGTCTTTGTCCGCCGATCAACCTGCTTGTGTAAGCGCGAAGCGCCAGATCGCCCCCCCACTTTCTCCAGCCGGTTTTTACGGCTTTATCCGCCTCGGCTTTTGACCATCTATTCTTCAATTTATCCCTCTCTTGCATAAGCGAAGCGCGTCGAGCATGAATCGTACATTCTCATCTATCGCCCCGGAAAAAAGAGCGCTACCGCTGACATAGATATCCGCCCCCATCTTCGCGTATTCGCCGATATTGTTTTTCTTCACTCCTCCGTCCACGCAAAGCAGGATGTCCCGCCCCGAAGCGGAGACGATCTGCTTTAACTTCTCGAATCTTTCAACGGTTAAATCAAAAGATGGATGCTCGGCGCCGGACGGATCGACAGCGAGCAGTACGATAAGCTCTATCTGACCAAGTAACGCCTCGACAGCCTCCACAGGCGTGGTCGGGTTTATGGCTATGCCCCGGACAATTTCTCTTTTAGGGTCGTTGACGTTCTCCATTCCGCCAATATTTTCAAGAAGACCCAGAGCATCGTCACACGCTTCGATATGAATGGTGATGATATCCGCTCCGGCTGAAATAAAGTCGGCCACCATTTTATCAGCGTTGGCAACCATCAGGTGAACGTCTTTTAGCAGAGTTGTTTTTACCGCTTTGACGAAAGGGGGCCCCACCGTAAGGGATGGGACGAAATGCCCGTCCATGACATCGAAATGAGCCATCTTCAGCCCCGCCTCTTGAAGTTTGGAAAGCTCGGTGTTTAAAGACATAAGATCAGCCGATATGATTCCGGGACTGATCGTAGGACTTTGCTCTTTTAAAATATCGAAAACCGTCAGAGCGGGCATGTTGTCTTGCGCCTACTTCTTCTGATTTTTGAGCGTCTCAAATAATT
>DRJW01000015.1 GCA_011052055.1 Nitrospirota bacterium | reverse complement strand
TCTTTTAATTGATGAGCCATTCCGATAAACGGGGCTACACCTGTGCCGCCAGCCACTATCCAGAGGCGCGAGCCGTTTCCAGGCATGGTAAAACCGGCGCCAAACGGGCCTAAAACATCTACAATGCCGCCCGGAGCCAATGACGCAAGCAGGCGGGTTCCACGTCCCGTCACCTGGATCACGAATCCGAATCTCGATCCGTCCGGCTCAAAATCCGCGACGCTCATCGGCCTTCTTAGCAACGGATCGGTGGAAGCCGAGACCTGAAGCATCATGAACTGTCCGGGAGTAATGACGCCGACAGGCTTATCCGGCTCTAGTGATAAATAATAGAAACCTTCCGCCAATATTTTTATTTCCCGGACTGTACAGTTCACGCTTGACCTTTATTCTAGTTGGATATCGAGTCGATAGTTATGCTTATCCTGCCTATGTACCGCACTAACTGTATCTGATTTTCTATCTCTCCGCCGACAAGCTTGATATGTGTAGCGTCCGCCACGTCCTGTCCCAGCGTCGGGTCCATGGCGACCCATTCGCCGACATATACCTCCGGCCAGGCGTGGTATAAAAAGCCTTCGTTCTTTTTAGAGTATACGAGGCCGGACGCGACTCTGGCCGGGACGCCTACGCTTCTGGCAAACGCTGTAAAAAGGTTCGTGTGGCTCTGGCACTCCCCCTGTTTAGACAACAAAACATCTATGGCGGTAAAAGAGTCTACCAGCTTTTTCTCGACGTTTTTATATACCCATCCATTTATTTTCCGGGCCGCTTGCCATGCGTCTTTCTCGCCGCCGATAATCTTCCTGGCGACGCTGATAATCATTTTGTTATCCGATTGAATCTCAGGCGACGGCTTAAGATCGTCCGGCATGGCCGATGAGGCTTCGGCTATGGACAGAAACTTTTCAGGGCTTTTCTTTTTGATAGTCACCGGCGCCGTGAAAGAGCGTCTGCGCGACTTGTCTGTTTTACGCTCTGGCGAACCTATCGACTGCCTGTAATCATTCGGCAAGAGGCCGGGGTTTTTCAGCCCTCCAATGGAAAGTTTCAAAGTTTTGATCCGGGCCGGATTTTTTATTGGTTTATCGGGGGTAATCAGGCTGAAAGTAATCAGGCTCGTGATCGGCACGTAAGCCTTCTGGAATTTTAACGCCTCCGATTCACTCGCCCTTACAGAAACGAAATTCATGAAGCTTTCCTCGCGGATAGTCACTCCGCTTTTCGTAACATAACTTCTGGTCTTGACTCCCTGTATCGACGATTCGACGATGTAGACATCGACCGGCCTTCCATCAACGGTCATTTTCTTTTTCCCGATAACCTCGAACGTCAGGTTGTCTGTCGCTCTTAGCGCGGAGATGAAAATCGGAACGGTGACTTTGAAACCAACTTTCAATTTATCTGATAAAGCAAAACCTATCGAGTTACCAAAATATGTATTCGGCTCGATTTTAACGGTTTTATACGAAGTTCCCCCGGCGCCGGTGATGGCCAGCTGTAATTTTCCATTTTTCACAACTCCAGTAGTGCGTTGCCGCTGGCTCTGGATTGTTTGCAGATAGATAAATTTGACAAGTTTTTTAGCGCCGCTCAAATAAGTGGTGTTTGAAAAAGACATATCCTGGGATATGTCCATGACCTTCATTTTTATCACGGCCCTGTCGGTTACTCTGTACCCTGCGTCTCCTTTTTCGATTTTCTGATAGGAAAACCCTATCTTCTGATTGTTGAAAAGAATGTTCATCCACTCTTCGGAGATTAACTCGTTGTAATTTCCGAGTTCGGGCGAGGCTTTGGGAGCGCTCCAGAGAACTGATGGAGAGGCGAGGAGAAAAACCAGCGCGAGCGGGATTAAGAAGCGCTTACTTGTTTTCATATAATCAGTTTAGCCAGAGGAAGCCTCAAAATATTCCTGAAGGCTTAAAACTCCCATCTCCTTTTCGGCGGAGGACTCTATGGCGGTTACGGCCGCCTTCGCCGCCTGAATGGTGGTGAAATAGGGCACGTTCATGGTCAGCGCGGTGCGCCGGATGGTGAACGAGTCGCGAATCGATTTCTTCCCGAAAGTTGTGTTTATCACCATGTCAACCGCTCCTTCGGAGATTCGGTCTACGCAGTCAGGTTTCCCCTCGCCAACCTTGTGTATCATATCCACTTTAAGCCCCGCTTTCTCCAGAGCCAGAGCCGTTCCAGCAGTCGCAATGACGCTGAAACCAAGGCCGACGAGCCTTTTTCCCACCTCTACAGCCAGCGTCTTATCCTCGTCCATAATCGACATCAGCGCCACCCCCGAACCGGGAAGAGCGGAGCCGGCGGCGATTGAAGCTTTGGCGAAAGCCTGGCCGAATGTACGGTCGATTCCCATGACCTCGCCTGTCGATTTCATCTCAGGCCCAAGAATGGTGTCTACGTTGGAAAATTTGGCGAACGGAAACACCGACTCTTTCACGGCTATATGCGAAAATTCCGGCTCTTTTGTAAATCCAAGCTCTTTTAATGTTTTACCGGCCATGACTCTCGCCGCAAGTTGCGCCACCGGCGCCCCGATAGCCTTGGAGACGAAAGGAACCGTGCGGGACGCGCGCGGATTGGCTTCGAGTATATAGATATCGCTGTCTTGAATGGCGAACTGGATGTTTATCAGACCGATGGTCTCAAGCGCTAAAGCAAGAGCTTTCGTCTGCTTTTTTATTTCGGCGATTACTTTTTTATCGACACTGTGGGGCGGCAGACAGCAGGCCGAATCGCCGGAGTGGACGCCCGCCTGTTCGATATGCTCCATGACACCGGCCACAACAACGGTTTGCCCGTCACAGATGGCGTCAACGTCAAGCTCGATGGCCGATCCTAAAAACTTGTCTATCAGAACCGGATGATCCGGGGACGCGCTTACGGCGTTGGCCATGTAGAAGCTTAACGATTCATCGTCATGGACTATCTCCATCG
>DRJW01000014.1 GCA_011052055.1 Nitrospirota bacterium | reverse complement strand
CGCACTACCATGAGCTAACCGAGCTTGCCGACTCACTTTCAGGCGTCAAGAACCTGAGCGTCGCCGTAAAAGAGTGGAACGACGAGATTATTTTCCTTCGCAAAATCGTCGAGGGAGGAGCCGATAAAAGCTATGGCATACAGGTGGCAAGGCTTGCCGGTCTGCCCGTGGAAGTCATAAAACGGGCGGGCGAGATATTGATCCAGTACGAGACGAACCAGCTCGACGCCTCCGGCCATCCGAAACTTAAAGCCAAACAGGCCGAAGGGCAAGACGACCCGCAGGCCGATCTTTTTTCAACCCACGCAAGCGAAGTAGAGCAAGAGCTGAGGAAAATAGAAATAGAAGACCTGACCCCACTGGATGCGCTCAATAAATTAGCTGAATTGCGAAAGAAGGTATAATGCTGAATGCAAAGTTATAAACTACAGCTATTGAAAATAAATCAACAGAACAATAATATAAATATTAGTTCATTTGCTTCTTTTGAAACAAGTCGCATTGTATTGTAAGTTATCAATTGCTATGATGTCGTCAGAATTGAATGAAAGAGAAATAAAAACCGTGCCATCCATAGAGCGTTTTGCTAATCCTCCCATAAAAGAAGCTCTAATCGACTTGGCCGTTGATCCTAGAGAAGACCTCACATCAACAGAACTCGATTTTTATAATCTAATAGCAAAAGACTATCCTCAAAAAAAAGAGCTACGTTCTTTCGAGAGTAGGATGGTACCAACCGTTAGAGGCCCAGAGCCTTCAGCAAAAGATATGGGGATAAACGCTTTTCATTTCACTTCCGAGGATGATACAAAAAGAATACAAAGTAAGATCAATGGATATACATTCAATAGACTGGCTCCTTATGAGTCATGGGAGGAAATGGTTACTTTGGCTAAACAAGGATGGGACTTATACCGTGATAAAATGCAACCGCAAAAGGTCACACGTATTGCGGCAAGATATGTAAACGTGATTAACATTCCTTCCAGAGATATTGCAATAAACAATTATTTTAATATGTATCCTGTCCTGCCTGATGGATTGCCATCTCTAGTGGACGATTTTTTTTTCAAGATTTCATCTAACTTTAGCGAGATTGGAGCCACGGCTATTGTCACAATGGCTTCCGCGCAACGTATCGCGCCAGACATCTCCTCGGTTATTCTGGATATCGATGTCTTTTTAAGCAAAAGGCTGGAACCGGCAGATGAAGGGATATGGACTATTTTAGAACGATTACGTAGTATAAAAAATGAAATATTTGTTACAATCGTTACAGACAAAACAAAGGAGCTTTTTCGATGACAATACGTCTATCTCCAACATCTGATCTGGAGCGTTCAACTAAAAGTGGAGTGAGCGAAGCATCCCAAAAGCTTCAATACGAGATCGCTCCTGAAGTGGATAGAATTTTTCGTGAGCCAATTTCTTGGAGATGGAAAGACGATTTAGAAGAAGATGTTATAGAAATTTTAGAAGAGTGCGAAGAAGAAGGCTGGGACGGATATGGAGCTAAACCAATCAAGCCTGAAAACAAATATAGAATTAAAATGATTCTTGATTTATTGCAATATAACTTGCTCCCGCCAGAAATAATTCCAGAACCAGATGGATATCTGTCCTTTGAATGGCGTCGTGATGATGTTGCGTTTTCAGTTACGGTAGAGCCTTGTAAGCTTGTTTACGCGGCTATTCTAGGCGCTGGCAGGACTCAGCATGGAGAAGAGCCTTTCTATGGTGACGATCTTCCAGAAGCGATAAAAGATATATTAACAAAATATTTCCTGAATGTGTAGCCGCCTGCCAGATGAAGTAGATCCCAGCGAAAGGTTAAGTAGGTTTCTGCATTACAGACGCCATTTTAAGAATGGTGTAAAACCCGAAGCTTTTATGCCAAATCCTAAAACTAATGATACATCTATTTATCGCACTCATAGTCTTGAGGAAGATGTTGTATGGAGTATCGGGCATAGATACGTGGGGGAGCGAGGTTCTGATGCAAGGCCTATTTTAGCTAGGGCGGATTTACTAGCTGAAAAAGTTTTCGAACAGGAATTGAATATTGAGCCTGCAAATAAGCCTCATCACAGGCATGCTAATATCGAAGGATGGCTAGATTCAAAGTCATCTAATAAAATGAAAGCGTTGAAGCTTGCAGAGTCCTCAACAGTTGTTAAGTCTCCAAATCTAAATCCACAGAGTTAAAAAACATCTTAATTCAAATGCTAAATATGTCTTCTTGGTAATTTAGTATCTTTTCATGCTATTAGGCAAGTTGTCGGAGCTAAAGAAAAAACTGTGAGAATATATAAAACGATTTATTAGTGAAAGGATAAAGTCTATGCCAAGGAAATTTTCGGTTGTCGCTCTATCGTTTATTATTCTGTTTCTGTCTGCGCCGGGCAAGGCGTCGGCGGAGAGTATTGACCCGGTGATAAAAAGGATGGTGGCGAAATATAAAAAAATAAACGCCAAGGTAAAGGATATGTCGTTCGAGCAGGAGATGGAGATGACCGACCCGGGCGGCAAGAGCATCACACAAAAGATAAAGTTTTATAAAAAAGGTAAAAAATACAGAATGGATATGGTGATGAAGATGCCGTCCAATCCT
>DRJW01000013.1 GCA_011052055.1 Nitrospirota bacterium | reverse complement strand
GGGTGGTATCTGCGTCACTTTAAACCCGGAGCTGATGGCGCCTTTTCTTGACCTTGCGTTTATCGGCGAAGGGGAGGGGGTCATCGATCCTTTCGTGGACGCTTTACTTATGAGCGGGACTTTTTCCATGTCTCCTTTCGGCGGCCTGCCGGGTGTCTACGCCCCTTCCGCCTACGAGCCGGAATATAAAAAAGACGGGGCCATTGAGAGAATAGAAATCAAATCCGGATTCCCTGAAAAAGTCATAAGAGCCTGGGCAAAAGATTATAAAGACAATCCTAACGTTACTGTCATAGAAACACCGGACACGGTGTTCGGCGATATGATTCTTATCGAGACCGGCAAAGGGTGCGGGCGGCACTGCCGGTTCTGCGCCGCCGGATACGCATACAGGCCGACCCGCTTCGCTGGCTATACAGCGTTGACGAAACTGATCGACTCAGCTTTGGATAGCGAAAGAAAAATCGGGTTGGTGGGGAGCAATATTTCCGACCATCCAGACATGGAGCGGATTTTCGAATATATCGTAAACAAAGGCGGCAAGTTCAGCGTATCGTCCATGCGGATCGACCGGCTGACCGGCAGGACGTTACAGCTGATGAACAAGGGGGGAGTCAAGACAATCACTGTTGCGCCGGAGGCTGGGACTGAAAGCCTGCGCCGTCGGATTAGCAAGGATATAAGCGACAGGACAATTGTAAACTCAGCCCGTCTGATAGGAAAAGCAGGGGCGTTTGATCTGAAACTATATTTTCTCGTCGGCCTGCCGGGCGAGGAGCAAAAAGATGTGGAGGCGATAGT
Source organism: Nitrospirota bacterium (assembly GCA_011052055.1). Lineage (GTDB taxonomy): Bacteria > Nitrospinota_A > UBA7883 > UBA7883 > UBA7883 > DRJW01. Next base: position 721 of record DRJW01000013.1, on the reverse strand, counting down.
AGAGTTGGTGGAGTCGATCCGCGAGGCGATGGTAAACGCCTCGAAAGAGCGCGGCACCGTGGGGAAAATCAGAGTCGGCGTAAACGGGTTCGTTCCGAAACCTTCCACGCCGTTCCAGTGGGCGCCGTACGCCGGGATAAAGCAGGTGGGCGATAAACTTAAAATAGTAAAGTCGGGACTTAAAAAAACGCCCGGCGTGACCGTCCAGACAAGCTCCGCCAGATACGATTATGTCCAGACCCTCCTCTCTGTAGGCGACAGACGGGTAGCCGAGGTTGTGCAGATTGCTTACAAACATGATGGCGACTGGTTCAAAGCGATAAAAGAAACAGATATAGACTGCGATTATTTTGTGACGCGGCAAAAAAGCGTGAACGAGATATTGCCCTGGTCTTTTATCGACCACGGATTACGCGACGATTATTTATCACGCGATTCAGAGCGAAGCGAAAAGGGAAAGATTATAGCCGAATGCCCCCCGCCCGACGAGAAGTGCGACAGATGCGGAGATTTTGAGTGCGGGGTTAGTCATTAATTCCATTGATATATAGAACACCACCCCTGTATCCCCTCCTCGGTAAGGAGGGGAAAGACTTGGTATGAACACTTCGCCAGCCGTTTAGATATAAAGGGAACCTCTAAAAATCCATTTCTGCTACAATCGGCTGTAAAAGGCGCCATGCTTCGTTGACGAGTCAAAATCGTCCTCAGAGTAGTTATT
>DRJW01000012.1 GCA_011052055.1 Nitrospirota bacterium | reverse complement strand
CTTCGACGCATCTGTTATCGGGCGCGCCGTACGCGACGGCAAGCTTGAGATACATCTCCACGACCTGCGCTCATGGACCTGTGACAAACATCGCGTCACCGACGATTATACATACGGCGGCGGGCCGGGGATGTTGATGAAGGTGGAGCCTTTCGCCAAAGCCGTAGACGACCTGAGAGAAAAAAACCGGGGCGCCAAAGTGGCGCTGATGACTCCCCAGGGAGACCTTCTCACGCAGAAAACAGCTCTACAGCTTTCAACAAATTCTCCGGGCCTTATCATCCTTTGCGGCAGGTACGAAGGAGTGGACGAGAGGGTAAGGGAGAATTATTGCGACCTGGAAATATCGATCGGCGATTATGTGCTGACCGGCGGTGAAATACCGGCGATGGCCCTCGTCGATGCGGTGGCCCGGCTGGTTCCCGGCGTACTTGGCGATTCACAGTCGGCGCTGGACGAATCGCATTTAGGCTCCCTGCTTGAATATCCGCAATATACCCGCCCCGCCGAGTTCAAGGGGCTCAAGGTTCCGGAAATTCTTCTGTCGGGCAATCACGCTGATATAGAAAACTGGAGGCGTAGGCAGTCGATCCTGCGTACTGCGAAAAAAAGGCCCGATCTTCTCCCTGGGGCTGATCTGACGGAGAAAGAGCGGGAAACTGCGGAAAAGGCGATCAATAACGCGAAGGATGAAACAGATGGGCGGGCTTAACGCAAGGCTTGCGGTCGGGCTCGTCCACTACCCGGTCGTAAATAAATTTAACGAAGTAGTAACAAGCTCGGTAACCACCATCGACGTTCACGATATCGCCCGGCTTTGCAGAACTTTCGGTGTGCCCGAATTTTACGTTATCACCCCCCTTTCAGCCCAGCGAAGATTGGTGCAACGCATTATGAAACATTGGATTGAAGGGTTCGGAGGCGAGTACAACCCGGACAGGCGCGAAGCTCTTAGCATTGTAAAAGTGGTTGACACTATTGACGATATGATGGAGAATCTCAGATTCGAAAAAGATGACGCGGCTTTAATCGTAAGTAGCGCCCATGACAGCGATTCGGCGGTCTCTTATGAAGCAGCCAGAGCCAGTCTCAAAAAAACCGGCAGGGCGGCTCTTTTGTTCGGCACAGCCCACGGGCTTGACGGGTCGGTTCTGCTGAAGGCGGATATCCGGCTAAAGCCGGTGAAAGGGGCGGGCGAATATAACCATTTGCCAGTCAGATGCGCCGCGTCGATTATCTTGAGCGGCCTTCTTAAGCAGGATACGGAGAAATAGGAAATTATGAATGCGGTAGATTTTATTGAAAAACAGCTCATGAGGAAAAGTGTCCCGAAGTTCAGTGTCGGGGATACTGTCAAGGTTCATATGCGTGTTGTAGAAGGCGAAAAAGAGCGTATTCAGGTTGTGGAAGGTGTAGTCATAGCGAGAAAACATGAAAGCGTCCGGGAAACCTTCACAGTCAGGAAAATGTCCTCTGGCATTGGCGTAGAGCGTATTTTCCCGCTTCACTCGCCAAGAGTGGAAAAAATAGAAGTGGTGCGATCCGGCAAAGTCCGGCGCGCCAAGCTTTATTACCTGCGTAAACTCAAAGGTAAAGCCGCCCGCCTCGGAGAGCGGTTCCGCAATACACAGAGTGGATAACGGTCTTTTTGCTTTCCGGATAAAATAGGGACGCGACGCCGGCGCGCTGAAAGATCGGGTCATCAACCTTGTCCCTGTAAACTTACAACACTGTTAGGGGCGGCATGAACTCAGCTCTACAGCCCAATCCCCCCGAACCTGGCTCCGCGCAATCAAACCCGGGCTTTTTCTGCCTTACCTGCAGAAAAAAACTTGTGGCGTTTGCGCTCCTGATTTTCGTCATAGGCGCGGCCCTGCTCTTTTTCATCCCCCGCTACATCGACACCGGTTATTACCAGAAGCTGATAGAAATCGCCGCTTCGAGAAGCATCGGCATGAAAGTCTCCATCGGGGAGACCAGGGTCTCGGTCTGGAGCGGTCCGGGCCTGATCCTCTCGAACGTGATGGTGTCGGAGATGGACAGGCCCATGCTTACTGTAAAAGAGATACGGGCCAATATCGCGTTGTTTAAATCTCTTTTCGATTCGTTTGAGCTGGAGGAATTGAAGATAATCGACCCGGTGGTAAACCTGATCCGCAAGAGGGACGGCTCTTTTAATTTTCCTTTCATCAAAGCGTACGGCCCCTCAAAAACTGTCAACCTGTCGGACGCCGCCGCCGCCGCTCTGGCCACGTTTAAAATAGTCTCTTTACAAAACGGCTCTATAAACTGGACCGACAGGAACGTGAGCGCGGAGCCGGTAAAAGAGAGAATTTCGAATCTTTCTTTAAACATCGCCCGTAGCGCCACACGCAAACCGATTTTTTTCTATACGGCGGGAAAAATCGACAACGCCGTCAATCCAGCCGATTTCGAGATAAGGGGAAACGTGATTTGCGAGCAAAAGCCGGACGGCGGACAGCAGAAAGTGGAGTTCACCGGCCTTATCAAGATACACAGGCTCAACCTTGCGCGGTTTTGGCCCTACCTGGATCCTTATGTTCCTTTCCAGAAAATAAACGCCCTCGGCTCCCTTGACATCAAGGGAAAGGTCGATCTCGACGGCCATTTCACATCAAAAGGCGCCCTTGTTCTGTCTTCTATCGGGATCAAGTACAAACAGGCTTTCAGCTCCGCGCTTCGCCCGCGTGACATGACCATCTCTCATGATGTTATCGGCCAATCCAACTCTCTTTTGATAAAAGAGGCGTCCATCGAGTTAGGGAAAATGAAAATCAGGTCAAAAGGAAAAATTAGCGGGCTAAACGGCGCCAACCCTGTTTTCGCGCTGGAGCTGAACACGAACCAGATTGATGTCGACGAGCTCAAACAATTTATTCCCGATAACATACTGACGCCACAGCAATCGATCTTCCTCGAAAAATACCTGAGACAGGGCGCCATCCAACTGAGCCGTTTCACTTTCAACGGCGATATGAATACGCTCTACAACCTGGACAAACCTGATTCGTACAGGGCGTTTTCCGGAGCTTTGCTTTTGTCCGCCTTCTCTTTTTCGGTCAAGGGGCTGTTGCATGATTTCGAGGGAATAAAAGGCTCTATAGCCCTCACCGACAACAGGCTCAGGTTCGATAAGCTTCACGGACACTACGGCTCAAGCGCCATTGAAAACATCTCCGGGGTTATAGAGCATTTAAACGAGTGGCCCGTGTTCGATATCCGGTTAAAAGCAGACCTCAACCTTGAAGAAACCCGCGAGGGGCTGTCGTCGCTCCTTGTTTCACCGAAGCTAAAAGAGCATCTCGATAAAATAACCTCCATCGAGGGATCGATAAAACTGGACCTTTCCGTGGCCGGGGAGAGCAGGAGCCCGGCCGAGACTCTGTCTGTCTCCGGCGCGATGGCTTTCGATCATGTCGGGATGGAAAGCCCGGAGCTGGGCCTGCCGGTTCATGATATGACCGGTGTCGTCAAGCTGGATCTCAACAATATCAATATCCCCGGTCTTGATTGGCTGGCCGGCTCTTCATCGTTCTCTCTTAATGGCTCGATAAGCGATGTCTTAAAAACCGACCCGGCGTTCGACCTGCGCCTGGTCTCGTTCGTAAACCTCGCCGATCTCGACCGGATAAAATATCTGAGCTTCGGAAACATATACAACCATTCCGGTCTGGCTATCGTCGATATGAGAATCCGTGGGAAATTCAACGAGTTCACGCTGGAAAACAGGCTGGATATGAGCAACGCAGAGTACCATTTTATGAACCTGTTCCATAAAAGTTTCGGTTTTAAAAACGTCTACACTTTTAAGGGGACCGTCCGCGATAACGACAAGCTTGTCATAGACCGGCTTGTTCTTGATCTCGGTGACTCCAGGATAGAGGTGAAGGGGCGCATCGGCCGGTTTTTACGGGGAGAGGAGATAGACCTTGACATAAGATCGGATAAGGTGCTTTTCAACGATCTCGACAAGTTCCTAAACTTCTTCGAGGATATTGACAGCGAAGGGAGCATTAACGGCGATTTTTCCATAAGAAAAAAATCACTGGACGAGCCGGTAAGGTTGATGGGCGATGTTTATCTTAAAAACGCGCGCTTCAAGCTCCCTGTGTTCCATGAGGCATTCAACAAAGTGGACGCCGGTTTCGAACTTGTAAACGACCAGATTTTTCTCAAAAACGGAGTCGGTGTTTTCGGTGACGGCGCTTTCAATATGTCCGGGGTCGCCACCATCTCAGATAAACATAAATTTTCGCTTAACGTGTCAACGCAATCGCTCAATCTTTCCGACCTGTTCGGGCCGACTCCTGAAAATGAGGGAGAGACAAAACCTGAAGCTGGGAAAAAGAACGTAGACGAAAAAATAAAAATGAAAAAAGGCCCCAACTTTTTCGCCGGGCGGTGGGACATCATCGTCTCCTCGATGAAAGGGGCTATCGGAGCCATCCGTTACACCGATCTCGACGCGAACATCCGTTATGAAAACAGGCGTTTTACAATTTCCCCGCTCAGTTTCGCGGCCAACGGCGGCAGGTGGAACTGGAAAGCCGATCTTTACAAGCTACCTGCCACTATCGAATTCAAGTCCGAGCTGGATATTCAGGATATGGACATGGAAAGTTATTTCACGCAGGTGGCCGAGGTGGGTAAATTCGCGTCCGGCCCGGTGAATCTGCGCGGTAAAGTCAGCGGAGAGGGGAAGCGGTGGAGCGAAATCAAAAAATCACTGGATGGAAACATTCAATTGCAGTCCGGCAAGGGGGTAATCCACCGTTTTAACTTGCTTTCCAAGATTTTCGCTTTACTTAACGTATCGCAATATTTTAAACTCAAAACACCCGATCTGGCCGTAAAGGGAATGCCTTTCGAGAGCATTTCGGGTAATTTTACTCTGTCATCCGGAGTGGCTCATACGGAGGATTTGATTATCGACTCTGAGGCTATGCGCATTTCGTCTGTCGGAGATTTTGATATCGGTTATAATCGGATTGACATGAAAATCGGGGTCATGCCTTTTATAACTGTTGACAGGGTTGTAAGCTCCATTCCTGTGGTGGGTAGAATACTCACAGGGAAGAACAGGAGTCTTTTAACCAGCTATTTTATAGTCAAGGGGGATCTTAAGAATCCGGAAACTCGAAGTGTACAGCTGGAGTCGTTCGCCAAAGGCGTCATCGGTATATTCCAGCGCCTCTTTGAATTTCCTTTCAAGGCGTTTGAAAGCCAGAAAAAAAAGGGCGAAGCGCCGGTGAACAATAAATAACCGGGGAGCGGATGGAAAACGAAAGCATAAAAAAAATCTACAAGACCTATTCAGGTGTATACGACTTGATTTTCAAATCGTTTTTTCACCCTCGTCAGAAACTTGCCATAAACGACCTTGATTTCCAGCCGGGTGACAGGATTCTGGATGTTGGCGTCGGCACCGGCCTGTCGCTACCGCTCTATCCTGAAACCTGCGATGTCACAGGCGTGGATCTTTCTTCAAGCATGCTAAAGCAGGCGAGAAAGAAAGTGGAAAAATTAAGCCTGACAAACGTCACCCTCATAGAGATGGACGCCTGCGATCTTGAATTCGAGGACAATACTTTCGATTACGTCGTGGCTACTCATATAATCAGCGTAGTGCCGGAGCCTGTAAAAGTAATAAACGAAATGCGGCGTGTGACCAAACCGGAAGGCAAACTCGTCATCGTCAACCATTTCGTCTCCTCCAAGCCGTGGATAGCCAGGGTGGAGAACTTTTTCGATCCTGCTTTCAGAAAATTAGGATGGCGAATGGATATGAATTTCGAGGACTTTATCACCTCCACCAATCTTGATGTTCTGCATACGACAAAACTCAATAAGATAGATTTGTGGCGCGTCGTCCACGCCAAAAACAATAAACATCTCTGCTGAGTCAGGGAACCTCTATTTGAAGTTCCCTATAACCTCCCTGAAAACCGTAAGGTTGAAATATTACAGGCTCCACCTGCTTGCTCTCACGGCCCTGTTTCTGGCTGTTGTCCACACTGGTCTCGCCTTCGCGTCCGGCGGCGTGTCTTTACCGTTCAAACCGGGCGAGCGCCTGACCTATGATGTAACATGGATGGGTGTTCTGGGGGGTGAGGGCGTCTTGTCGGTCGGCGGAGAGATCGATTACAACGGCCACCAGGTTTACGTTCTTAAAAGCGTGGCGCGGTCAATCGGGTTCTTGCGAAAGTTGTACAAAGTGGATGACCATACAAAATCGTTTTTTGATGTGAATAAACTTGTGAGCCACCGGGTTGAAATCAATATATCTGAAGGCAATTACCGTAAAAAGAAAATAATAGAGTTCAACCAACAAAAAGGGGTAGCCTCTTATTTCATAAATGACAAAGAGCCGGAAATTTTTGAAATCGATCCAAAAAGCCAGGACTCATTTTCTTCTCTGTACGCCATACGGGCTCTGGGCGCGAAGCTTACCGTAGGAAACCCTCTGTTTATCCCTGTGTTTGAGGACAAGAAAAAATATACGCTCAAGGTAAATGTCGCGCGCCGCGAGAGGTTGAGTTTGCCTCAAGGTCTTGTCGATACTGTTGTGCTTGAGCCTCAGCTGAAAACCGAGGGCATATTCCTTCGCAAAGGAAAAATGACGATATGGCTCACCGATGATGAATCGCTCACGCCGGTGGTTATCCGCTCCAAAATCTTGATCGGCGCCTTCTACGCCACGCTCAGAAGTTACGAGGGTGTTAAGATTAACTTCATCCCTTACAAAAAGCATTCTGCTTATGATAAGCAGGGCGCTCATGATGAGCGGGGTGAAAAAAAATGACTGGCAATATCCGCATCGCCCTGGCCCAGATCAACCCCACCGTTGGAGATTTCAAGGGCAACATATCAATGATCGCAAAGGCCGCCGCCGACGCCCGTAAGATGGGCGCGGATATAGCCATCTTCCCGGAGCTTGCGGTCACCGGATATCCGCCGGAAGACCTTCTGCTACGGCCCGCCTTTATCAGGCGGTGTAGCGACGCGGTGGCTCAATTAGCGAAAACGACAGATGGCATCGTCGTTGTCGCCGGAGCGCCGGTTAAAGAAAATCAGATTTACAACGCGGCTGTCATCCTGGCGGGGGGGAAAGTGGCGGGTGTCATTATGAAAAGTGAG
>DRJW01000011.1 GCA_011052055.1 Nitrospirota bacterium | reverse complement strand
GGGAAAACAGACCAGTCTTGCTGTCGACATAAGAAAACGAAAGGGGGCCGATATGTGAAACTCGCTCTCTTTTTCCTCCATAGGCCAGAATATATCCGATTAAATGTAATTCAACAACAACTTAGAAGCGGTGTCAGGCGCCTTTTATTCAGGGAGCAAGGTAAATCGAGGGATCGCCCCCCGTTTTTCGAATCAGAGCGACGATATCTTCCGGCGGAGGCGCGGTGAAATTCATCTCGCGCCCGCCCGCAGGATGGACAAGGGCAAGCTTCCATGCGTGGAGCGCCTGGCGGTTTATGAGATAACTTTTGACATTTTTGGGGCCGTATGTCTTGTCCCCCATAACCGGGCAATGAATCGATTTCATATGCACTCTTATCTGATGGGTTCTGCCGGTGCCGAGCTTGACTTCGACCAGCGCGCCGCCTTTAAGAGGCTGGATGACTTTATAAAATGTCACCGCTTTTTTACCACCCTCTTCTAGAACGGCCATTTTTTTGCGGTGAATCTTGTGCCGCCCGATGTTTGTCTCTATGATCCCCTCGCCCGATTTAAGTATCCCCCTTACCACGGCTATATAGACCCTGGTGAGGCTTCTGTCTTTTAGCTGATCCGAGAGCGACTGGTGAGCCACATCGTTCTTGGCGACGACTATGAGACCGCTGGTTTCTTTATCGAGCCTGTGCACGATTCCGGGACGGGCCACGCCGCCGATGCCGGACAGCTTTACGCCGTATCCCAGAAGAGCGTTGACCAACGAGCCGGATTGATGCCCGGCGGACGGGTGGACGACCATTCCCGCCTCTTTGTTTATAACTATTATGTGGTCGTCTTCGTAAACGATATCCAGCGCGATTTTTTCCGCCGCCATATCCAGAGGCGCAGGCTCAGGGATGGTCACAGACACTTCGTCGCCCGATTTTAATTTTCTGGAGGCTTTAGCCTTTTCGCCGTTTACAGCAACGAGTCCCTGGTTTAATAATTTCTGGATTCTGGAGCGGGAAAGACCGCTTGTTTGAGAAGCTACGAAAGAATCGACACGCTCCCCCTCGTTGTCGGGAGAGACTATCATGCGTGGCTCTGGCCTTTTACACCCCTTACGCCTCTAAAGTAAAAAGCGATGGCCAGTGTAAAAGCGCCAGCCGCGATAATTTGCGAAGTGGACATAAGACCGTTGAAATAGACTCCTCTGGGGTCGCCTCTGTACATCTCCACAATCGATCTGCCTATGGCGTAAAGCCCCACCCATGTCCACCATATCTGCCCCTTGAATTTGCGCCAGGGGCGGATGGCGGTGAGAATAAGGAAAATGGTGAATTCGTTGGCCGAGTCGTAAAGCTGGGTGGGGTGGATGGGAACGCCGATAGGAGCCATGGTTTTTACATTATTGAAAGTGACCGCCCAGGGGACGCTGGTCTCGATTCCATAACAGCAACCGGCGAAAAAACAGCCGATCCGCCCTACGCTATGCCCCAGGGCGACACCTGGCGCGGCGGCGTCGGCAAAAGCCCAGAAATCGAGATTGTAACGCCTGGAGCAGACAATTACGGCGACGGCGGCGCCGATAAGCCCACCATAGAAAACAAGCCCTCCGTTCCACAGCTTGAAAAAGTCGAGCGGATTTTTGGCGAAATAATCGAAGTTGACCACTCCGAAGACCACCCTGGATCCTATTATGGCTGAGACCACTATCCAAAAAGCGGTGTCATAGACAGCCTGGCTGTCGAGACCTTCCTTTTTCCCCATACGGGCCGTCCATGCTATACCCAGCAGGAAGCCGGAGGCGACTAAAAGCCCGTAAGTGTATATCGTGACAGGGCCGATATGGAATAATTCAGGATGCATTTTTCGCCATGTCCAATAATATTTTCAGGTTGTTTTTATGTGACGCCGCGCTTACCGCTTTTATTCCTTTGTCCATGCCGAACATATCCGATACAAAGCTTTTGGCGCCACGTGTTTTCTTTAAATGCGGCCAGGGCCTTATCAAAAAGCCCGCATTTCTTGAAGATACCGGTTAACGATGATAGTAGCTGGCCGGTGTCTGGCTGGAGATATATTCCACAGCCTTGACGATGCATACCCGGATCGCTTTTTCCGCAGGGGTCTTCTTGTATCCTCCTATGCCCAACGGTATCGGCACGCCGCCGATCGCCCCGCCTAAACCTGCGAACCAGTCGGTCGATCTGCCCTCAACTGTGGTAGCGGCCACGATCCTGCCTGTTCTTACATCGACCACTTTGACATCGATGGCCATATAAGCGTTTTTTGTCCCTCCGCCAAGCCCGATGGCCGACGCTCCGCCCAGCGGTATTCCCACGCCGCCTATGGCGCCCCCGGCGTCGTCTTTAAACACTGTTACCGCCCCGGTAATCATAAGCTCCGCTCCTTCCATCTGGCCAATGGGGGCGGCGGTTCGTTGTTTTACCCGGCCAGACGCGCCAAAATCCTGCTCTTTGACGATGGCGTCGCTGTCGGTTCGGTCTAGGACGATAAAACGGTTGCTCTGGAAGAGGGCGGTCGTCAGCATATCCGCCATGCCCTGGCCCAGTTTTCCCTGACCCGACACCGATTTGTTGGTGAACTTATTTACGGCGATTCTCGCCTTGGGGCCGTCATACCTTTCTTTTTGGGCCTGCCCCATGGTCTGCCCGCTACCTCCCACCACTGTGGCCGTGGGCTCTGTGGAAGCGCATCCGGCGTAGAACGGAATGATAAACAACGCCGCCAGAACGCCTGTCACTGTTTTATTCATAATAGCCTCGCTGTAAGGTTTGTATTTCGGTATCGAGAAAAGATAGCTTATTTTTCACTTGTTACGCTTACGTTATCTTTCATACTCTATGATACGGATATAACGCAGGTTTTAAAATCAATAAAATGAAAATCATCAAAAATAGGGGCAAAATGACAGCCGTCAGCCTCAAAGACCGGGATCTAGGGCTTGCCACAGGTTTCGTCCCTACTTTAGGCTGGCTCCACGAAGGGCACGAGGCGCTTATACTTAGAGCGCAAAAAGAAAACGACAAGGTCATAGTCTCAAGGTTCGTAAATCCGCTCCAGTTCCGCAAGATAGCGTATAAAACCTATCCGAGGGACGAAAAACGAGACGTTAAAATCTGCCGGGGGCTGAATGTCGATTATCTTTTCTCGCCGGAGCCTTTTGATATGTATCCGCCGGGGTTCGACACGGGAGTGGAGGTAAAAGACCTGGCCGGGAAACTCGACGGCGCCTCGTTACGGTGGCATTACAGAGGGGTTATCACGGTTGTCGCGAAACTTTTTAACATAACCCAGCCTGATAAGGCCTATTTCGGGAGCAAAGACCCGCATCAGCTCGCCCTCATCCGGCGAATGGTCGAAGATCTGAGCTTCCCGGTGAAAATCGTAAGCGTACCCACCAAAAGGGAT
>DRJW01000010.1 GCA_011052055.1 Nitrospirota bacterium | reverse complement strand
TTTACACTTGTCGAGCTTTTGGTGACTCTTTCTATAATCGGGATTCTCACCGGAGCGCTTCTCCCCCGCCTGCCAGACCTGACCGCCTGGCGGCTCAAATCAACAGCGCGCAGGCTGGCCGGAACCATTTCATATCTTTACGACCGCGCGGCCGCCTCCAAGCTTGTATACCGGCTCACCCTCGATATCGACGAGCGGCAATATTACGTTTCGCTTTTAAACACACAAAACAGGTTCCAGAAAACCAGGCTTACCTTCGCCAAAGAAACAAAACTTCCGGATAGAGTCAGGTTTACCGAGGCTCGCACTTCTTCGCAGGGGATCGTAAGACGCGGCGTGGCGGTCATCAATTTTTACCCTTCAGGGTTTTCCGATCTCTGCGTGATTCACCTTAAAGACAGCAACAAAAACGAGATGACCCTACTGGTTCATCCGCTTACAGGCCGGGTGAAGATTTTTGAAGGTTACAAGGATATAAAAACCAGGGCCTCTCTTTTTAACGCCGACGAGAGTGGCGCTGTCTGATAGCGGTCGCGCGAACATGAGCATGGCAAGAAAATTTAGTATGGTTTCAAGATCGAAAAGCGGGTTTACCCTGCTGGAGATTCTCGTGGCGGTGGCTATTTTGTCGATATCGCTGGTGGCCCTGCTTTCGGCCCACAACAAGGCGCTTTTTATGAACGCCGAAGCGGTGGAGATAACCGAGGTGGTGACGCTGGCCCGCGAAGAGATGGAAAATATGTATATGCGCGCCTCAATCGAAAACGGTCTTTCCGATGTCCGCAAAAGAAAGGATTACCCGCAGTATCAGTGGCGAGTCGAAGTAAAGGAGACTCCCTTTAAGGGATCGCGGGAAGTTGCAGTGCGTGTTTTCAGGGCGGAAAACGAAAAAGCAGGCGACCTGTTTATTTTAAAGGCGTATATAAGAAAATAAAAATGGTTAAAAAAGCGGCGTTCGGCGGACAAGGTTTTACGCTGATTGAGATTCTTGTCGCGATGGCCATAGCGTCTATCGTGATAACCATGGTTCTGGCCTCGTTTACAGGGGTCATGTCGGCCGGCGAATATATCAGAAGCAGGGCCGAGCTTTACCATACTACCCGTTTTATCATTCGGAGCCTGTCAGAAGACCTGGCCTCCGCCTCCACCCTTCCCAACAATCCGGAAGGTTTTTTTAAAGGTAAAAACCAGAGCCGTGACGGAAAGCAGACCGACGAGATTTTCTTCACCGGGTTCGGAAGGCGTTTTGTCCTGCCCGGCGCCGGATCGGATCAGGCGCTGATATCATGGTTCGTCGTTAAAGCTCCCGGCCGTGACAAATTTATTCTGATGCGTAGTGAAAATCCGAACATTTTTGATGTGAGCCTTAAAAAAGAAAAAGCCAGCGCCATCGACGTAACCGACCAGCTCGTCTCGTTCAATCTGCGTTATCTGACCGGATCCAAATGGAATGACAATTTCAACCCGCAATCAAAAAAAAGCGAGCCTAAAACCGTGAGAGTGGAGTTTACCCTCGCGGACGAGTATGGGAACACCTCCACAGGACAGGCGTTGATGCCGGTGGGGGGCCAGTCATGAGGATTGCAAAGCCTCTCTCGAACCGATGCGGGATGGCTCTGGTTTTGACCATACTCATCGTGTCCCTGCTGACGATAACCGTGTTCGACATTTTCCATGAATCGTGGATACAGACCGTTCTTGCGTCGGTGTACAGGGACGATACACGGGCGTTTTACGCCGCGCGCTCTGGCCAGGACGCGGCCAAGCTGATCCTGCTTGAGGACGCGCGCTCGCCAATACGCCGTGACGCGCTGACCGAGGAATGGGCGCAGTCTACGATCCCGCTCCCCATAGACAACGAGTACGCCTGGATAGAAATAAGGGACGAGTCGGGCAAGATCAACCTCAACTCCCTGACCACCAGCAGAGGTTTCCCCAACGAGAGATGGATAAAAATATTTTCCCGTCTTTTAAGACGGCTTGAGATCAACGAGGGGATCGCCGATTCCCTGGTGGACTGGATGGATCGTGATTCCGAGCCGAGACCCGACGGAGCCGAGGACGGCTATTACTCCTCCTTGAAAAATCCGTACAGGGCGAAGAACGCAAAACTGGACTCGGTGGACGAGCTTCTGCTGGTGAGGGGATTCACACCTAAAGTTATGGATAAACTTCGCGAGCATGTTTCCGTCTGGGGCGCGGACAAGATCAATATCAATACGGCGAGCGACATGGTTTTGTGGTCTCTGGACGACGACATGACCGGGGAGATGGTCAAAGGAATTTTAAGAGCCAGGCTGGCCGCTCCGTTCGGGAAACGCGAGGACGTGAAAAGAATCCCCGGCCTCAGCGAAATCTATCCAAAAATAGCTCTTTCCATCGATGTCAAATCAAACATTTTTTCAGTCAAATCGTCGGCGACCTTTAACGAGACGGTAAAAACCATCGTCGCCGTTTATAAGCGAAGTTCTTCTGACGTCAAAACACTCTTCTACAAAGTTATGTAATGAGCGCGAAAATTTTTGGAATCGACTTCACATCCGGCGGACTGAAAGTGGCCGTAATAGAAAAGCAGTTCCGAAGCTTTAAAGTTGCGAAACTGGTCTATCGCCAGCTTATCTCCGATAGCCCCGAAGAGCCGGCTCGCGTTGTCAAAGAGACGTTAAAAAGCGAGGGTTACGATGGTGAAACCGACCGTGTAATAGCTGTTTTCCCCAGCGACCGCCTCACTTCGAGAGTGTTGAGCGTGCCGCTTACCATACGCAAAATGATTTCAGAGACGCTCCCTTTCGAAATAGAGCCTTTGATCCCTTTCGACGCCGAAGATATCGTTTCTGATTTTTTAACTATCGGCCCGGCGGACGATGGATCGAGGATTCTGGCGGTGGTGGCCAAAAAAGAGGATATCGAAGCCTTCCTGAATATTTACGCTTTGGCCGGACTCGATCCGGACATGGTGATACCAGAGCCGGTTTGCGCCGGACGGGAAGCGAAATACAGACCCACAGCCGAAGGGGAAGGGGGAGCTGAGATATACGTAAATCTCAAAGAAAACGCAGGATCGATAACCGTAGTGAAAGATCAAATCCCGGTATCGTTTCACACCGCGTCCACCGGGATGAAAAATGGCGTGGAGCCGCTGGCGAACGAGATCAAACGCCAGATGTTGGGCGGCGCCGGGGAGGCCACGCTTAATCTGGTAGTTTTAAGCGGCGAGCAGGACGGCCTCGACCAGGTGGCCCGGAAGCTTGAATCTACACTCGGCGCGCCGGTCAGAATATCCGATATGCCGGGCGCGGGAGCGGCGCTCGACAGCCAGAGGCTCGCCGGACAAAGCGAGACGAAGGCGATGTTCGCTCTGGCGCTGGGAGCGGCTTTAATTGTGGCCGAGGGCGAAGAGAATTCAAGTGTGAACCTGAGGGCCGGGGAGTATAAACGCAAACCGAGAATCGCGGGATGCCGCGCCCAGTTTTTCACTGCGGCCACTCTTTTTATTGCGGGAGCGCTGGCGTGGACTATCGCCTATTTCATCGACGGCGCGCAACTAACCGGGGAATACAAGGCTTTGAAGGCGCAGATAAGATCGGAGTTTAAGCAGGCTCTGCCGGATGTGAAAAAGATCGTCTCCGAAGAGCAACAGCTTAAAAACGCTCTCGCCAAACTTCAAGCCAGAGCAAAAGCGCTCGGCGTCGGGACGGGGGGCGTTGACCCTTTTCTTGATTTTCTCTCCGATATAACCCTTTGTGTCCCGGACGACGTAAAACTGGATGTGGAGGATATGGTTTACGAGCCGGACAGTTTCATTATCGCCGGGCACACCGGGTCTTTCGAAAAAGTGGATAAGCTCAAGAAAAATATCGGAAACCTGCCCTGGACCGGGAAAGTGACAGTGGAGCGGGCCAAAGCGGATGTGTCGGGAAGCGGCGTCAAGTTCCGGCTGGAAGTGAGAATCGTCCTGTGAAGCCGCAAAGACAAACGCGCGTTCGCTGTCTGCAAGACCGCGTTACAGGTGGGGTTTGACAATGCTTAAGAGTATGAATGAGCGCGAGCGGCTCATGGCGCTAACGGCGGGAGTATTTATAGCTGTCACCGTTGCGTGGCTGGGTGTCTGGGAGCCGACGGTCGAGCGCAAAGAGGCCCTTGTTATAAAGATAGAAGCGAAAAAAAAAGAGAAACTTGAGGTGGAGGCGCTGGCGGCGAAATTCCTTAACGCGAAACGCAGGTTCAGCTATCTTGAGGCGAAGCTCAAATCGCAGGGGGAGAGTTTTTCCCCCCTGGGAGTAATGGAAAACATAGCGGCGTCAGCCGGCCTCAAGGAAAACGTGGTGTCAATGACCCCCCAGCCGCCGGTCGAGGTCGAGGGGTATATGGAGTCGCCGATAGCGTTAAAACTTGAGAAGGTCGAGCTTTCAAAACTTGTCTTATTTCTAAAACTGATCCGGAACTCAAAAAACTATCTGCGGGTGAAAAGAGTATCCATCACACCGCAATATGAAAACCCGGAATGGTTGAACGTCTCGTTATCTGTGGCGGGATACGAGCAGGCAAAATGAAAACTCCGCAAATCTTCTCCCTTATTGTCTCAAGACCCAGGCTCTTAACAACCGCCGGATACTCCCTGTTTTTCATCGCCGCCCTTGTCTCTCTTACGTATATCCGTTTTCCTGTGGGTGTCGTAGGAGAAATGATAGAAAACGCTTTTTTGAAAGCGCCCGCGCGCGTGCGAATCGGAAGCGTATCCCTCTCGTTTCCGCCGGGTCTTACTTTTGAAAATGTCACCATATCAGATAAATCGTCGGCGAATAACCAGTTGTTAAACATCGAACGAGTCAAAATACGTCCGTCGATCCTGTCGGCCATAACCGGAGACCGGAGGGCGTTTTTATCTGCGAAAATCATGGGTGGAGACGCGAGCGCTGTTGTGGATTTCTCCGGCGGGAAAGGGGAGGGAATAAATGTAGATATCAGGTTTTCCGGTATAAATACTGGCGCTGGCCGGTGGTGGGATACGACTGGCTGGGGGAGCCTGGACACGAATTTAAATGGCGAAGGCTCGTTTTCCCTGGCTGATCCCAATATTGTCAATGGAGAGGGGCGGATTAAAATCATTCTGGAAAAAGGATCGCTGAAATTCAATAAAGAGATGGGCGTCAGGCTTCCTGACATCGCCATTGACTCCGGCGAGATGGAACTCGATTTCAAATCAAGGAGGCTGACGGTAAAAAAAGCGCGGCTTACCGGCCCGGAGTTTAGCGCGGCGATTACGGGCGATATCTACACCGCGCTCATTCCGAAATTCTCGCGATTCAATTTAACGTTAAAAGCCAGCATTGATAAAACTCTGGAAAACAAGCTCGGCCCCATAGCGCTTCTGCTCCCGCCGGAAAAAGGCGGGGTACGCTCTGTCCGAATAGGCGGTCCCGGGGTGAAACCTGATTTCCGGTTTGAATAAACCGCTCATATTCCTGCTCGCGCTCCTTCCTGACGGGATTTGCCGCTTCGTCTGTCCGTAAAATGCCGGACGCTTGAAATCGCCTGGAAAAAAGCTGATGGAGATTGGCGCGAAGCATGTGATGGCGGACGAAATTTTTAGTTAGAAACCGTTAATAAAACCTGTAATAAAAATAGTTGGCGGGAAATCCTGGTTGACGGTTCGACCGGATCAAGTATAATCGACCGCTTTACCCGATCCAGAATAATCACTTCAACAAAATGAGGCCAAATGACGGTAAATAAAAAATGTCGGCGAATAATCATCCTGGCGAACTGGCGATGAGGAAAAAAGTTACAAAGTATGTTTCCAAGTTCAAAGGCCAGGGCGAGGTCGCGCCGCCAAAGGAGAAAAAGACACATATATTCTATTCGTGGATAGGGAGCGCCGCAGGGATAATGGCCGTGTCGGCCATAACGTTCAAATATAGCGTGCCTATGGTTATAGGCTCTTTCGGAGCCTCCGCAGTACTTATATACGCCGCGATAGACAGCCCGTTGGCCCAGCCGCGAAACCTTGTCGGAGGGCACGTTGTGTCTGCGATTGTAGCTGTGCTGATCTTCCAGATGATGGGGAAGAGCGATTTTACGCTTGCTCTGGCCGTTTCACTTGCCATAGTCGCAATGTTAGCCACCAAAACACTTCATCCTCCCGGAGGCGCCACGGCGCTTATCGCCGTTGATTCCCAGCAAGGGTTTATGTTCGTGTTAATGCCGGTTCTTGCCGGAGTTTTGATAATGTTGCTCGTCGCGTTGATTGTGAACAATTTGTCAGGCGAAAGAGCCTATCCAAAATACTGGTTTTAGCCATCCGATCTCTTGTATAAACTTGTATAAAACAGTTGGCAAACGGCGCCGCCAGGTTTACGATAATTCATGGAAAAAACGCCTTCTTCCTCGATAACCCCCGAAAGCCTCTATCTCAACAGGCGAAAGTTCATAAAAACAGCCACAGCGGCGCTGGCCGGCCCTCTTGTTTTAACCGCCTGCGATAAGGTATCTGGCGCCATGGACAGCGCGCTCAATAAAATGCCAGATACAAAGGACGTGGGAGAGCCGACACCTTACGAATCTATCACAAAGCACAATAACTTCTACGAATTCTCTACCGGCAAAGATGATGTATGGAAGCTTGCGGAAAATTTCAGACCGGCCCCCTGGAAATTAGAAGTCACCGGCCTTGTCAACAAACCTGTAACTTACGGCATAGGCAGTCTGATGAGAAAATTCGCTCAGGTGGAGCGTGTCTACCGCTTCCGATGCGTCGAGACCTGGGCGATGGTCGTCCCGTGGAGCGGTTTTCCACTTGCCGATCTTATAAAACAAGCGGAGCCGAAACCGAACGCTAAATATGTGAAGTTCAAAACACTTTTCGACCCGGCGCAGATGCCGCGTCAGAAATCTTTCTGGAGCCAATGGCCCTATGTGGAAGGACTGCGGCTCGACGAGGCGACCAACGAGCTTGCCATGCTTGCCACAGGCATATACGGAAAGCCGCTAAAGCCGCAATGCGGAGCGCCGATACGGCTCGTTGTTCCCTGGAAGTACGGGTTTAAGAATATCAAGTCGATAGTGAAAATAGAGCTGGTGGAGGAGGCGCCGGTGTCGTTCTGGACGAAAGCCAGCCCCCATGAGTATGGCTTTTACGGGAACGTGAATCCAGAAGTAGATCATCCCAGATGGTCGCAAGCCACCGAAAAACGTTTGGGCGAGACGTTCCGCCGGAGAACCTTGATGTTCAACGGCTACGAAAAACAGGTGGCCCATCTTTACGAAGGGCTCGATTTACGCAAGAACTTTTAACGATAACGCTACAATTGTTATTCAGCCCGTCCCGGACTTGATACGGGAGCCGGAATCCCACAAGACCCCGGATCGGTGTCTAGCCTAAAGCGCACGCGCCGGGCTCCGATCCGGCATCTCAGAGATCCCGCGTCAAGCGCGCTTTAGATAGGGTTCGGGATATCGACAAACTCGACTTCTATATCAAATTTTCGCTCCAACATCTCGCCCAGCGCGATGACGCCGAACCGTTCTGTGGCGTGATGCCCGGCTGACACAAAATGAATCCCCTCTTCTTTGGACAGGTGGTAGATAGACTCGGTATCCTCGCCGGTTAAAAACAGGTCGGCGCCCCGATCTAGCGCCTCACGGACGAATCTTGGCGCGCCGCCGGAGAGGATCGCGACGCTATTGATCTCGTCCGGGCCGAATGCATAGTGCCTTAAGTCAGGATTAATCCTGTCTTTGACTACATCTATAAAATCAGCTGTGGGGATCGGGTCTTTCGTTTTGGCGATGTAGCTTATCGGTTTGCCGTTATAATCGGCGAACGGCTCTGGATCGACAAGATCGAGCCTTTCGGCTATCTGGATGTTGTTGCCCACCTCCGGGTGGC
>DRJW01000009.1 GCA_011052055.1 Nitrospirota bacterium | reverse complement strand
AGAAGGGCTGAAATTGTATCTGAAAGGCGAAAGATGCCTTTCAAAAAAATGCTCGATCGACAGGCGTAGCTATCCGCCGGGACACGGAGGACAGCGCAGGTTCGCCAAAATGAAAGAATACGGGATTCAGCTAAGAGAAAAACAGAAAGTAAAGCGGTTCTATTCAGTTATGGAAAAGCAGTTTCGCGGATATTTCCGGGCGGCCGACAGGGCCAAAGGAGTTACCGGCGAAAATCTTTTATTGTTGCTGGAAGTCCGCCTTGACAATGTTGTGCATAAGATGGGATTACGTCGAGCGGGGCGCAGGCGCGCCAGCTGATAAGGCACAACCATTTTAGCGTTAACGGCGGGAAAATGAACATACCCTCATATAAGACCCGCCCCGGAGACGTTGTGGCAGTCAGGGAGAAAAGCAGAAAATCGCCGTTTATTATCGCATCGCTGGAAAGCAAATCAGATGACCAGATTCCCGAATGGCTGACTGTAGATCGTGAAGCCATGAGCGGCTCGGTCACACAGGCGCCCATGCGCGACAGTATACAGACGCCAATCAACGAGCAGTTGATTGTTGAGTTATATTCAAAATAAAAATGGAATTACTGACTGGAGGATTAATGAAATCGCATTGGAGAGGGTTGGCAAAACCTAGGAAACTGGAGTGCGATCAAAATACCTATCGGGATGACTACGGCGTTTTTACCGCCGAGCCGTTCGAGAGCGGTTTTGGCGTGACAATAGGAAACTCGTTGAGAAGACTTATGCTCTCTTCAATAGTGGGGAGCGCGGTAGTTGCGGTGAAGTTCGAGGGCATTCATCATGAGTTCTCGACCATTGACGGCGTTGTCGAAGATGTCTCAGATATCATTCTCAATATAAAAGGGCTTGTTATCAGAAAACATGTGGATGAGGATGTAACCATCACGTTGTCGGCTTCCGGCAAGGGGATCATTACCGCATCCAGCATCGAGGCTCCTCCAGAGATCGAAATTCTGAATCCGGATCACCATATCGTCGAGCTTACCGACAGCAGGGCGAATATCCGCGCGGAGATGGTGGTGAGAACCGGACGAAGCTACAGCCCTGCGGAAAAAAACGAGGATCCCGATTGGGATATCGCCATGATTCCTATCGACGCCGTGTTCACTCCGGTGGAAAAAGTCACCTTCCGGGTGGAAAAAACGAGGGTTGAGCAATCTTCGAATTACGACAAGCTGATCATCGACATCAAAACCAACGGGTCTGTCAAGCCGGAGGACGCGCTGGCGCAGGCCGCGAAGAACCTGAAGGATCACCTCCAGCTGTTTATCAGCTCCGAGGAGGAAGACGAGCCGATGGCGCAAACCGTTAACGAGGAGAAGTTGCGGGTGGCCATGAATCTTCGCAAAAGCGTGGACGAGCTGGAGCTATCGGTCCGCTCTTATAACTGCCTGAAAAACGCCGATATTAAATCGATAATCGAGCTTGTGAAAAAAACCGACTCCGAAATGCTTAAGACCAGAAACTTCGGTCGCAAGTCTTTGAACGAGATCAAGGAGATTTTGGAGGAGATGGGCCTGTCTCTCGGTATGAACGTCGATAATTATAAAGAAGAGCTGGATATGATCGAAAAAGGAACAGTCGGTAAAGGAGACTGATCAGAGTGAAAAAACCTGTATTTGATTTTGGAAGATTATAATTATGAGGCATCTTAAGGCGAAAAAAAACCTTAACAGGACAAGCGCTCATATGAAATCGATGTCCCGTAACATGGCCACTTCTTTGCTTGAGTATGAGAAGATAAGCACAACTTTGCCAAAAGCCAAACATTTGCGCCGGGTTGTGGAGAGGATGATAACTCTCGGCAAAAAAGGCTCCCTTGCCGACAGGAGGCGCGCATTGGGTTATATAAGGCTTAAAAGCGTCGTCCACAAATTGTTCAGCGAACTGGCGGACAGGTACAAGGATCGTCCCGGCGGTTATACGAGAATTTACAAGCTCGGTGTCAGAACGGGCGATAACGCGCCGATGGCGGTCATCGAGCTGGTGGAGCGAAACCCCAACGCCCTGCCGAAAAAACGGGTGCGAAGATTATCGGCTGAAGAAGCGGGTAGATAGCCGGTTCGTTATTTTAAGAAGCGCCCTTGTCTTTGGGCCTGACTTTTAATATTAGCCCGTTCTGTCCCGTCACCTCCACGCTCTCGCCTTTTTTGATATTATCCTTTTCCGTTACCGCGTTCCAAAGCTCTCCCACAACGAAAATCTTGCCCGCTTTTCCGCCGGAGATTAAAGACTCTGCAATCCCTACCGCGCCGATCATTCCTTCTTTTCCCGTCATTGTTTTCTTGCCCTGAATATTAAGCGCAGAGCCCACCATGAATAAAAAGAAAGCGGCGGTTAATATCGCCGTGGGCGCGATCACGGAAAAACTGATATTCAGATATTCCTCCGGCGAATCGACAAGCATCATCGAGCCGATAGTAAAAGAAACGATCCCCCCGATAGTAAGGACGCCGTAACTTGGCGCTTTAATCTCCAGCAAAAACAAGATGACGGCAAGAGCGATTAAAAGAGCGCCGGCGTAGTTAATGGGGAGCGTCTGCAGGGAGTAAAAGGCCAGTATCAGGCTTATGGCGCCTATGACTCCGGGCACAATGGAGCCGGGATTGGAAAGCTCGAAAAACAGGCCGTAAAACCCCAGCATCATCAGAATGTACGCTATGTTCGGGTTGGCAAGCGCGTTAAAGACTTCCTGGCGCCAATTCATCTCCTGCTTTT
>DRJW01000008.1 GCA_011052055.1 Nitrospirota bacterium | reverse complement strand
TATTATAAAGGGAGCCTCTTAGAGGTTCCCTAAAGCCGAACGCCCGGCCATTTCCCTCTCCCGCCGATCCGCAAGCGTTCTGGGCCATGAAAACTCTATGGTAAACCCGGCTTGTATGTCTGACACAGCTTTTATGGCGCCATCATGCAATTCTATTATTTTTTTGACAGAAGGCAAGCCCAGCCCCACACCTTTCTGTTTTTCTCCTGCCTGGTAATATTCCTCAAACAGGACGGCGCACTGGTCAGACGGCACACCATCGCCATCGTCGCTAACCTTGCAGGTTATGAGTGAGTCGGAGCTTGTTACTTCAATTTCAATTTTTGATCTTGCGTGCTTTACCGAGTTTCCGATACAGTTCAGGAAAACCCGCTCAATCTGCGCGGCGTCCAGATCGGCCATAATAGGCGTGATGGATAATAGCTTTTCAAGGCCAAGATCTTTTTTATCAGGTTCCGGGCCGGAATGTTGCATGCCGTTAACCCCGATATCGTGTCCATTTACCGACAGTTCTATCGCGCGCATATCCAACTCCGGCAGGTACACCCTTATGGCGCTGTCGAGCGGTTTTAAAACGTTCTGGCGCGATATATCCAGAACCAGCTTACCCGATTTGATTTTCGCGTAAATCAGTATATCTTCGGCGAATCTGGTAATCTTTTCCGTGGCGTTCGTTATGTTGTCTATGAGCCTCGCCCTTTCTTCTTTTGCTTTGGCCGGGATGGTCTTCAGTATTTTCGTAAAACCGGCGACAGGATTGATAAGTGAAAGCAGGTCATGTGTAAGCGAAAAATAAAGCCGCTCTTTTTCCTCTTCTCTGTCGATAATCTCTTCGAATAGCCTGGCGTTTTCCACCGCCACAGCGCACTGGTTGGCCACCGCTGAGATCAGGTACTCGGAATTTTCATCGTAAAGCCCTGTTTTTGTGTAGCTTTGCACGGAAATAACGCCCACTACCCTGTCCTGGTATATCATCGGCGCGCCAAGCCACGATTTGGCCGGTCTTCCCCCATGCCGTATGCCAAGTTTCTCGCATTCCTTTTGTGTGTCGTATGTCATCAACAGCGGCCTTCTGTTTTTTATTATCCAGCTGTTGATGCCGTCGGAGAGAGGATAGACTTCCGGCCGATCCAGCTTCGATCCGTCCGCGAAGTAGCTGGCCAGAAACGAAAGCTCGCGCCGGGCGCCGTCATACACGATCACATTGACTTCATCCGTTTCCAGCACACCGCCCAGTGTCGATACGATCTCCCGAACCATATCCTTTAAATTAAGTTTGGAGGTTATAAGCCTCCCTATGGCGTTGACCGTTTTCATATCGAGCGCCCTCTGATGATCAGATTCAACAGCATGCGTTCGTTCTGCCGTGTCTCCGATGTTGCGGCAGATCAGGTTTATAAAGGCGATCTGATCGTCCGGCGCCACAATTTTTTCGGTCGTGGCGGCTAAAAACAGGCCAACGCTTTCGCCACCGGCCTTGATGGGGGCGCAGACAAGTGTGGAAAGCCGCGTCCGACAGCATAGTCCGATGCTATCGCTAGAGACGATAGCTCCGGGATTCTCACTTTCTATCGCTTTTTTACACAAACAGTCTGGAGCGTCTAATTTGTCGAAACAGAGTTTTAGCCCGCCGCCTTTTGTTTCGGCGGCCAGGCTCCTTCTCCCCGCGCCGGTGTTAACGCGGATCGCTCCATATGAAAAGCCCAAAAAGTCTAGTAGCTCATCAAGCGTCACGTTCAGGGCGTTTTGGAGTTCGCTTTTAGAATTGGCCCTGTTTAAAAGCGAAACGATGTTGTGATACAACGATATTTTGTCAACGGCCATTATTGCAGATTTGATCCTCGATTCAGGGCGCTCAGGGCGCAGGGCTCTGGTTATTATAACTTACGGCGCAGGCAGGTTTTCCAAAATCTTGGCAAGCGCGTAAACAAGACAATCGGCGTTTTTACCGGCTGAGACTTTTGCCATATCCTTGAAATTCTGGTAATCGGGCCCGCGTTTTTTATTTTTGACAATCGATTCCAGATCATAAGCGCTCTCATCGAGGATGGCCCTTACGATACTTACAGGAGTGTTATATTTTTTCGCTATAGACGCGGTGGCGTAGGACTCCATGTCCACCATGACCGCGCCGGTCTTCGCTATGGCCCGCTTGTCGTTTATGTTGTAAAGCTTGTCCACCTCGACCGCCAGGCCGCCAACTATCAACTTTCCGCTCCATTTTTCTATCCCCTCGATTGGGTCGAGCGCGATGAAATCTTCAAGACGATCCGCCCGTGAAACCCGATCCGGCGCCACCACATCTCCAGTTCTCAATTGCGGGGCTACGGCTCCGGCCAGTCCGAAACCGATGAGCTGTCGGACATGGAAATTTTCATGGAGGTATTCAATCGCCTTTGCCGCCCGATCCCTTCCCTGTTCGGTCTCAACAATTATGACAGGCATTGATTCATATAAACTTTTATAAACTCTGAATTTCTCCGGAGAACAAACCTCCGTTTCTGAAAAAAGGTCGAGAACCGGCTCCACCTCAACCGGCATGGCCGCGCTAAGGCCAATCACCTTTTCTGATTGAAAATTCATTAATTGACCATTTATATTATTTATAT
>DRJW01000007.1 GCA_011052055.1 Nitrospirota bacterium | reverse complement strand
TACTACGCTTGCGGCTATTTTGTCTCGCAGTCTCGCCTGACGACTTTTCGCTCGATTTCGCTACGAAAGCGCTTTTTAGAGGTTCCCTAATGTTTAAAGCAGGCCGCTCTTTAACGCTGGAAAGGGGAGGGCGTAAAGTCGGCACGGTGTTGCGCGGCTGGAAAAAGAGCCAATACCTGCTGGTCGATATCCCCGGCGGTTTGTGGACCGCCCCCTCCAAAGAGCCGATCTTATGCAAGCTTTTCAGCGCTGGCGCCGCCAGGGGTTTCAAGACGCAGTTTCTTGGCGTATTAAGAGAGCTTGAGCTGTTAATTCTTAACTACCCTTCCGATATCGTAGATAAGACAAACCGCTCCTCCCCAAGATTCAACACAACTCTTCCCGTTAGTGTGCTAGGTGGCCCCGATGGCGCGCAAGAGCGAGGCGAAGGCGTGATAACTAACATAAGCAAAGGTGGGTGTCAGATAGTTTGTCCCACATGTTCGGGGCGGCTCGATATCGGCGCTAAGCTGTATCTCCGCGCCAGTTTGGCCGCTGGCTCCATTATTGAAAGGGCGTCCTGCCAATTGCGGAGCTCAACCCTGTCAAACGGCCAGATTATTTACAACGTCAAGTTCAATGTAGGCGGCAAGGAAAATTCAACTGCGGTTCACGAGTTTTTAAGCAACCTTGACTTGTTTGATCTGAAGGAGAACGAAATATTAACGCCTCCAAAGCCCGTCGACCTTATCCCGACCGGTGAATTTTGCCAGGTTCAAGTAGAAAACTTTAAATTCAATTCAGTTTTCAGGGGGCATTTCGCCCCGAACTACTTTTTGATGGATATACCATCCCTTAAAGGGAGCGTAAAATACATTCCGCGCGACTGCCTTATCACCATAAGATTTGTACACAAAGGAATGGCGTACGGGTTCAAAACGGCGCTTATAAGGATGTATACAAAGCCCTCTATTGTTTGCGCAATGGAGTATCCGCAACAAATAAATAACATCCATCTTCGAAAAAGCTTGAGACTTAATATTTTTCTTTTGTCCAAACTTCGGGCCAAGCAACGCGCCATCGATGGGGCGATTATAGATTTGAGCAAGGGTGGGTGCCTTTTGAGCACACAACAATCCGGGATAAAGGTTGGAGAAAACTGTTTTCTCGACTCTCATCTGCCAACTGGCGCAAAGATAGAGCGCCTCTTGTGCCAGACGCGAAGCCTGCGGAAAAGAGAGGATAAAATGATGATAGGCCTCGATTTCGGCAAGCATGAATCAAACCTTTCGTTCCATCAAGAAAAAAGGGATTCGTATTCGCTCTTAAAATCTTATTATGATGAATGCATGATCGGACATCCGCTCGCGCAGACTCCTCGTGTCGTAAACAACGATTGAGCGCGGATACCTGGCGCTTGAAACTGGCAAAACCAGATAACAAGTAGTAAAATATATTATTATTTTTCTTTTTTAGAATCGTATAGTGATAAAAAAAATAAAAACCGGCGATCTGAAGGTGGGCATGTATGTAAACAAAGTCCACAGCTCCTGGCTGAGCGCTCCGATGTCTATGAGCAATTTCATGGTTAAATCTGAGCAAACCCGCAAAAACCTTCTTGATTATGACATCCGGTTTGTCTCTATCGACACAATAAAGGGCCGGGATGTGCGCGAAGTCAAAGAGGCTGTTAACGAAGAAATTAAAATGAGCATGGATAACACTTTTGCGGCGCCTTTAGACGAATTTCGAATCAACAGGCCGGTCCCTGTGGATTTCTATTTTCCCGGCTCAAAGGGCGCCCTTGAGCATATCCTTAAAAAAGAGCTTCCCCTGCGCGATGATGTAGTCGAATTATTTGGAGAAAGGGGGATAGGAACCGTAAGGATTCCTCAGGATCAGAAGGGCGCTTATGACCGCTACAGGCTCGAAATAGAAAATGAGGACGAACAGAGGAAAAAGCAAGGTTTCGACGGGAAATTTGTCGATCCGGAAAAAGTGAGGCAGGAGTTCGATTTCATCGCCGATTACTACGCCATCAACGCCCTGTCTCTTGTTCCAGACGTAAAGCTGACGTTCGATATCTATGAGCGTTCCAAAGAAGCGCCGGAAATCGCTCTTCGCAAAGAAGATCGGACAGGAGGCGAGTTGATTGACGGATGGCTCAAAGATGATATAAACATTCTTATAAAAAAGGATCATAAAGAAGCGTATCAGACGTACCTGATAGACCACACGCGCAACGCCAAAGACGAGAGAGTCAAAGCTTCTTTTATCAGGGAAAATGCGAAGTTACTGGTGGAAAACCTGATAAAAAACCCCAGATCCGGTAAGCTGATGGCGGAAACCAAAAACGCGGTATCAGATCTGACCCAGAGCGTTATAGATAATCCAGCCACGTTTTACAGTATGATGAGGATCAACAACCATGATTACTACACATACACGCACTCAGTGAATGTCTCAACAATGTCGCTGGCGCTGGCGCTGGCGCTGGGGATGAATGATAAAAAAGATCTGTCCGATCTGGGTCTTGGCTCCATCGTTCATGATCTGGGAAAATCGAAAGTGGATAATTCGCTTATAAACAAACCGGGAAAGCTCACCGATAAAGAGTTCGTAAAAATGAAGGATCATGTCACTCTGGGTGTCGAGTTGTTACAGGAGAACAAAGCCATCACCGAGCGGATGATTATTCCGGCGGCCCAGCACCATGAGAAACTTTCGGGCAGAGGATATCCGAACGGTCTGGCCGGCGACCAAATGCATCTCTTCGGACGGATATCGTCCTTGATCGACATATATGACGCGCTGACAACGGAGAGGTCATATAAAAAAGCTTTCATGCCTTTCGACGCGCTGGCAATCCTTTTTAAAGGGCAGGACGATTACGATATGGGGATTCTCCAAACACTTGTGAAAATGTTAAAAGAACAGGAAACCTGATATGGAGCAAGTCCCTTTTTTCAAAACGGGGCAGGAAATTATCCTGGAGAGAGACTCTAAGCCGACGAAATCAAGGTTGCGCGGCTGGAGGATCGGGCATTATCTCCTGGTGGAC
>DRJW01000006.1 GCA_011052055.1 Nitrospirota bacterium | reverse complement strand
CCATTGCATAAACGGAAGCCCGGCCTCCTCCAGTTTTCCCGTAAGCTTCCGCTCCACCGCCGCCGAAAGCATGTCGTTAAAAGGGCTTGCGACTATAAGCCCCACCGCCACAAAGCCAAATAGCACAGCCAATATCGACACAACAAAAAGAAGGACACCGGCCAGTGTGGAAATGGCGGCCCAGTACCACGCGTGTGACGATTGCTCGAACACCCGTGACGAAATGTAGTAAGCGATGGTGTTGAACGAAAAGAAAAACAGGATAAAAAGCGAGGTGTTCACAATAATGGGGGCGATGGCGTATTTAAACAGGCTCCAGCCGGAGAAAATCAGCTTTACTCCCCTGATTAGGTAGAAAAATCCTTTGACCGCGCTCAGCGTCTGTTTAATAGGCATAATCGTCATCGGCATTGTATCAGAGGCGGGATAGTAATTGATTGTCATGTGGTCGAAAGCGAAGTAATGTATACCATTATTATAAATGATCGACGCAATAAGGAGATTGAAGTGGGCGTATCGACCGAGACGAAAACCGTGACCGAAAACTACAAAGTAAAAGATATATCCCTGGCCGATTTTGGCCGGAAGGAAATAGATATCGCCGAGCAGGAGATGCCCGGCCTGATGGCCACCCGCAAAAAATATGGGAAGGACAAGCCGTTAAAAGGGGCCAGGATCACCGGAAGCTTGCATATGACTATCCAGACCGCCGTGTTGATAGAGACGCTGGTTGAGCTTGGGGCCGATGTCCGGTGGGCTTCTTGCAACATCTTCTCCACCCAGGATCACGCCGCCGCCGCCATAGCCGCCACGGGTGTTCCGGTCTTTGCCTGGAAAGGGGAGACGCTGGAGGAATATTGGTGGTGCACAAAGCAGGCGCTCAGTTTTCCGGGAGGAAAAGGCCCGGAGTTAATCGTAGACGACGGAGGGGACGCGACGCTGGTGATACACCGGGGCCACGCTTCTGAAAAAGACCCGTCCATCCTCGACGAGCCGACCAGCAACCGGGAGCTTGCGGTCATCAACGAGCTTATAAAAAAGACCAACAAACAAGAGCCTGGTTTCTGGGGCGATATTGTGAAGGATTGGCGCGGCGTCTCCGAGGAGACGACCACGGGAGTTCACAGGCTTTATCATATGATGGAAAAAGGGGAGCTGTTGGTTCCGGCCATAAACGTCAACGATTCGGTGACGAAATCGAAATTCGATAATCTCTACGGTTGCAGGGAATCGCTGGTGGACGGGATCAAACGGGCCACCGACGTGATGGTCGCAGGCAAAGTGGCGCTGGTGTGCGGGTATGGCGATGTGGGAAAAGGATGCGCCCAGGCGCTGGAAGGCTTAAAGGCGAGGGTGATGGTGACCGAAGTCGATCCGATATGCGCCTTGCAGGCCTCTATGGCCGGATACCGGGTGTTGACGCTTGAGGACGCCTTGCCGGAGGCGGATATCTATGTGACCACTACAGGCAATATGGACATCATTACGCTTTCGCATATGAAGGAGATGAAAGATCAGGCCATCGTCTGTAACATCGGCCATTTCGACAACGAAATTCAGGTAGACGCCTTAAACGATTACAAAGGCGCAACGAAAATCAATATCAAACCTCAGGTCGACCGGTACGATTTCGACGACGGCCATTCCATCTTTATGCTGGCAGAAGGCAGGCTGGTCAACCTGGGGTGCGCGACAGGGCATCCCAGCTTTGTGATGAGCAACTCGTTTACAAACCAGACGCTGGCGCAGATAGACCTGTGGCAAAACGGACGCGACATCGGGGTCTACGTCCTGCCGAAAAAACTGGATGAGGAAGTGGCCAGGCTCCATCTTGAAAAGGTTGGCGCGAAACTTACGAAACTTTCAAAAGAGCAGGCCGACTATATCGGCGTCCCCGTCGAAGGCCCGTTCAAACCGGAGATGTACCGGTATTAAGCGCCTGCTTTTATAAGTTTTTGGAGTAAAATAATAAAAGGTTTTAGTAGGGGTTCCCTTATGAAGCTTCGGGTGGTTATTGAGAAAGATGAGGAAGGCTTTTTTACAGCCGAAGTTCCTTCTCTTCCCGGTTGTCTGTCGCAGGGAAACACAGAGGATCAGGCCATCGCCAACGTAAAAGAAGCGATTGAGGGATGGCTGGAAGTAATGGAATCAAAGAGGAAGATAGATAAATCTCAGGCCGTTGAAATACAGGTGTAATGGGGGAGCCGATCCGTCTTTGCTCCGGAGCCGAAGCGGTTCGTAAATTCAGCAAGGCCGGATGGGCGGTCTCCCGCAGTAAAGGCTCGCATGTCATGCTGGTAAAGCAGGGATATCAATGGACTTTATCGGTTCCGCAACACAAAAAACTTGGGCCGGGTTTGCTAAAGAAACTTGTACGGCAGGCGGAGTTGGACGCCGATGAATTCAACGCGCTTTAATAAACAACAACTGTTACCTCAAGGCTTGTTATAAAAACCTCTTCGGGTAGCCTTTTTTCCACTTCGCTGGAGTCAGCCGTTTCAAAAAAAAGCTCCACCGCTTCCTGAAGATTTTTTCTGGCCTCGTCTATGGAGCCGCCCTGGCTGGCGATATCCAGATCGGCGCAAAGCGCAACGTATCCCTCCCCTTCTTTTTCTATGATGGCGGTAAGTTTATGAGTCTTTTTCATAACGGGTATATTATATCATTCATTACCTCCTGCCGTCATTGTGAGCGATAGACTCAGAAGTAAGCTGTTTTATTGATCGGGTATCTTTAGCTTAATTAGTCGCTCCAAAAGATTTTGATATTGATAAACAGCTTTTAATATTTCTTTAGTGAATTCAATTCCTACTTCAATCTCTTCTTTATTAATTTTGCTAAATGTTTTTGATTCTATGTGAGCAACGTCATTACCTAGTAATCTCAAATGATTCATACCAGAAATTAGCTCTTTGGGGATTATTATTTTATCTCCCAATTTCCGTATTTTTTTCTTAAGATTTTCATCCGTGATATTACGTTCAGCACATATTTCTTCTAGAGTTTTTCTTATCATGATAGCCGAAGATATAAAACACTCATTAGCATGGCATTTAAGCGCCTCTTCAAATGTTGTAGCAACAGCGCTTGGAATGGATTCTTTGTTAAAATCTATTAATGCTGGAGGATAAATATACAATGCTTTATCACCGTTCTGCTTGTGGTAAGACAAGATGAAAAATATAAGGCAAAAACATTGATCATTAGGACAACGTCTTAATCCAGTATCGTAAAATAATTCCGGACCATCAATTCTCTTGTCTGACATACCAGGAATATCTGCAAGAGTTGCATTTTGCCCGCATTTGGGACATTTTGCAGAAATGATTGTATTGGGAATCTTGTTTTCAAGCTATCATATGGACTGATATAGCGTATATAGTTATAATGGTAGACATGATAAAGTCTTTCTCATCCAAAGCCACTAAACGGCTTTTTGAAAAGGGTGAGGCTGTCGGATTTCTTAAGCCAATAGAAAGTCAGGTTAAAAGGAAGTTGACCATGCTCCATTATACGACGAGCCTCAATGACTTGCGATTAGCGCCAGGAAACAAGCTTGAAGCTCTGAAGGGCGGAAGGAAAGGGCAATGGAGCATTAGGATTAATAAACAATACAGAATATGTTTCAGGTTTGAAAAGAGCGACGCATACGAGGTTGAGATAACAGATTACCATTAAAAATTAGTAACACGGAGGGAATCATGCCAGTAAAAAGCGCTGGATTCCAGCTTGAGCATCCCGGAATAATTCTCTGGGAGGAGTATTTACAGCCAAGAGAAATTACACAGACCCGGTTTTCCCGCGATATCGACATCAGCTTTACAAGAGCGAACGAGCTTTTAAACGGGAAGCGCGGTTTCACGCCCGACACGGCGCTTCGGGTCGCCAAATATCTTGGCATGTCGGCTGAGTTCTGGATGAACTGGCAGGGCGCTTACGATTTGCAACGGACGGAGAAAGCCAAAAGGGGCGAATATAAAAAAATCCCTGTGGCGGGCTGAGTTAACTGCGCTTGCTCATTCTCACAACCCTCTCCTCAATAAGGAGGGGGAGTTTTTCTAATGACGCTCCTATCGCCGCCCCATGCGCTTTAAAGTCCGGCTGATTTTTTAAGCGCGGCTGATTTGTCGGTTTTCTCCCAGGTAAACTCCGGCAACTCCCGTCCGAAATGGCCGTAAGCCGCCGTTTTCTGGTAAATCGGCCTGCGAAGATCGAGAGTCTTTAAAATGCCGAACGGTGTCAGGTCGAAATGCTTTTTAACTATATCGTGGATTTTCTCCTGGTCGATCTTGCGTGTCCCGAACGAATCTACCAGAAGTGACACAGGCTCCGCCACGCCGATAGCGTAGGCAAGCTGGACTTCGCATTGATCCATGATCCCTCCAGCCACAAGGTTTTTGGCGATATAGCGGGCCATGTAGGAGGCCGACCTGTCTACTTTGCTTGGGTCTTTGCCGGAAAAGGCGCCGCCGCCATGAGAGCCCATGCCGCCGTATGTGTCCACGATTATCTTCCGCCCAGTGAGGCCAGTGTCGCCGTGCGGCCCGCCGACGATGAACCTGCCGGTAGGATTGATGTGGTATTTGATCTTCTTTTCCCTGAACAACTCAGGGGGGAGAGTCGGTTTGATAACTTTCTCTATCACCTCGTCCCTCAGCTTTTCCTCCGACACATCTTCGGTATGCTGGGTGGATATAACAACCGTGTCGATATAACTCGGTTTTTTGTTTACATACTGTATGGTCACCTGCGATTTGCTGTCTGGGCATAAAAAAGGCAGAGTCCCGTCCTTTCTCAATTTTGCGAGCCGGATCAGCAGATTGTGGGCCAGCAGTATCGGCATCGGCATATATTCCGGCGTTTCGTTGGTGGCGTAACCGAACATTATGCCCTGGTCGCCGGCGCCCTGCGCCTCTGCGGTGTCCCGCACCACGCCCTGGGCGATATCGGGCGACTGGCCGTGCATCGCGTTTAAGACCGAGCAGGACTTAAAATCGAAACCTAAAGATGAATCATTGTATCCAATCTCTTTAACTACGCCGCGCGCGATTTCATCCACGCTGAATTTTACCTTCGGATCGCAGGTAAACTCGCCGCCCACGAGAATAAGGCCGGTAGTGCAGAATGTCTCGCACGCCACCCTGGCCATCGGGTCCTGCCCGATGATAGCGTCTAAAACAGCGTCGGATATCTGGTCGGACACCTTGTCAGGATGCCCTTCGGAAACGGACTCGGACGTGAAAAGATAGTTTATTCGTCCCATTTTTCTTCCATAACAGATTTTTCGATTTAATCGGAGAATTGTATCAAAGATCGGGCTGGAAGCAAGTCAATAAAAATTTATGCGCTCATAAAAATAAAACGATGGTACACTTGTACCCATTGATCCGATCCGTTTTAATTGCGTTTTATTAAAATAAGGGCACCTCTAAAAATTGCTTTCGTAGCGAAATCGAGCGAAAAGTCGTCAGGCGAGACTGCGAGACAAAATAGCCGCAAGCGTAGTAATAACTACTCTG
>DRJW01000005.1 GCA_011052055.1 Nitrospirota bacterium | reverse complement strand
TCAGGGTAATACTCAATAGCGCGTTTAACCGTCCTAGAGGGCGTTTGGAGCTGGCGGCCGCCATGAAAATCCAAGCCGCCACAAAAAGTTCTGTCGATTTTCCTAAGGTCATTAAGTGGTTGTAAGACCATAATGTTGACAGCAAACAAAACACGGTATAGGCCAGTAACCAGCGACCGATGGATAAATTGCTCCACCTGAATTGTTTTATAGCTGACAAAGCGAATAATATCGCAAGAGCGAGAAAAACACCGCGCGTACCCTGCGCTAAGCCCATACCAACGCTTAACCTGTCAGCGGCCGTCCACCCTCCTCTTTCGACTGAAAGCGTTCCTATTAATAGAAAAAAAAGTGAAAATGACAGCCCCCCCCCTTGTCTAAAGGCCGACAGCCAAGCGGTCACTGAAAAAGGAGCAAATACTAAAGAATCCTTAACGCCGCGTAAACTTGAGCTTTGTATCTGCGATGAAGGATAAGTGGCGATGCTTTTCATTCCGCATTCAATTTATATGTTCATTTTTCACGATACTTCTCCGGCTGTACTATCAGAGTGGGCGGACTGCTTAAATTTCCGGCTCATATTTTAATTTTGGAGTATAATCGATTCACAATTACAGACCAGTCAAAAATATTTATACGCTCAAGCGCCCCAGCGCGCAACGACTTTAACAACTCTTTGTTTTCAGCCAGTTCCTGCAAAGCTTTACTTAAAGCTGTAATAACCTCGGATTTGTTTCGGCCTCCTGTGTTTATCATTCGACCACAGGTATCATTTACAATTACAGAAGGGCCGCCCAGATCCAGGCATACCACTGGCAGGCCATGTGACATCGCCTCCAGGACGACCATGCCGCCAGAATCATGTAGACTTGGAAAAAGAAAAATGTCACTGCTGGAATATAAAACGGAAAGTTCGGATTGATTTACCCACGGAATCCAGCTTACATTTTCTGTTATTTTCAATTGACCGGCCATCCGTTTTAAATACGCTTCATCTGGGCCACCGCCAACAAGGGTCAACTGTGAATCGGGATAGGCTTTGAGAAAATCTGAAAAGACGGTCAACCCTAAATGTATCCCCTTCCAATATAGAAATCTGCCTACATAGAGGATCGCAAACGGTTTTTTCGATTTCTTGCTATCTGAGTTCATATTAACCGTCTTCGGGGGCGGTTTTTCTCTCAATCCAATCGCAAGTTGGATATGGGTCTTGCTCCAATACCGTTTGGGAATTAATTTTTTGGTTTGTTCGGAGGTTACATAAATATACTGAGCCTGGTTAAAAGTCCTATTTATTACAGGGTCTATCTTGACGAACAAGTTCACGATGTCCCGTAAAAGATCAATCAACCACCCGCGCCAGCTATAGCCTGACCGCAAAGGCCAGGGGGAGCGTTCGCCACCGGCCACTGGCCCAAAAATGAACGGGATACCGAGGTTCCCCATGAAGCTGGGTAATCTAACGCTTACCCAAGTAACATGATGCGCCAGATCAAATCCTATCCGGGAGTGCAATTTTCGCGCAAATCTATATGCGCCAATTTGCCATAAAATATAATGTAAATAAATGAAACGTGGCTTTTTGTTGTTTTTCCACTGAGGACTCCACCATGGCAGGTCATAGTAAGCAAAACGCAGGTTCTCACCAACCGGATTTATTTTCAGGTACTCTTCTATTTCGGGCTTGTTCCTGGCTCGTGTCAAAACCCATACTTCATGGCCCAGTAAAGCTAGTTCAACGGCCCAATTCCATCCAACACCAGACTCCGAGCCTTTATTCGGAGCGCACGCTCGAGCGCAAAGAAGGACTTTCATTTTATCCCATCCATAATCTGATATATTTTTGAGGAAATGAAAGCGGCATGAGCTTTTTCTGAAAGCTTTATACGGCTCAACATAGTTGAGCCTAAATAACAGAGGGCCAATTTTTTATAAATTTCTCCATCAACTCCAATCATTCCAGCATGCTTATCAAAAGAATAAATCTTCTTGATCTCCTCCATTGGATCATTATTGATATTAAAAAGGTAAGACTGCATATAATGGAAATGAAATATGTCATGCAACGGCAAGCCGGTTGGACATGAATTCTCCCAATCTACCAGCGTCAGTCGGCCACCTGACAATTTAATGTTCCAGGGCGCAAAATCTCCATGAATCCATACGGCGGGGAGCTTAACGGGACTATCGATAATATTTATCAAACGGTTCAATAAGCTGGACGCCGATTCAGAAATATTCGTCATTGTTTCCATTTCATCTAAAAGACTCGATGCGCGCTCCCGGAAAGACGCTTCCTTACCATGATGAAATAGTTTACTAAGGAGCATGAAGTGCGCTTCGGTAAAATCACGTCCGGTGGGTTGGCCATCTATCATTTCTTGCGCTGTGACTCCTTTGGTTCGATTTACAAATAAAATCCTGGGCCCCAATCCCGGTTTTGCTTTTGATAAATCAGATAATATATCAGCTTCATGAAGAATATTTGCGGCGGCCCCGGTTCCAAGAGGCGCTTTTATCACTATGCGAGGCGACTCACCAGTTTTATCTGACAGTATCACGACGGCTTTACGTGAATGACAAGGAGCGCCGATATAAATTACTGGCGCAGGACGCCCTGCT
>DRJW01000004.1 GCA_011052055.1 Nitrospirota bacterium | reverse complement strand
GGCGATTACCGGGATCAGATCCCGCGCCCCGCCTCGTGGCGGGTCGAGGATAACCGTGTCGAACTTGATGCCGGAGTCTTTTAATTGCCCCGCCCCGTAAACAGCGTCGGCGCTGGTGAAATGGGCGTTTATAACGTTCCATTCTGCGCGGTTAATCTGCGCAAACTGTATGGCGCGCTCGGAAGAATCTATTCCGGTCATACCGGCGCCTGTTCGGGCGAGCGGTAACGTGAAATTTCCGATTCCGCAGAAAAGATCGAGGCCCATCTTATCGGGGCCGAGACCTGAAAAAGCCATTACTTTTTGCGTCAACGTAAGGTTCATCGGCGCGTTTACCTGGAAAAAGGCCCCTGCCCCCGACTGGAGCGTCTCGCCGTTTATCGACGGGATATCAAGAGATGTCTCCCCATATTCATAACGATTCTTCCCATGAAAAACCATTAACCCCTTTACCGAAACGCAAGCTTCCATTATTTTTTCGGCTTCCACATCCCCAAGCGGGGCCGTTGCGTAAATTCCAAGCCGGACAAAGGCGCCAGCCGATTCGATCTCGATTTCTTTTATCTTCCCGGCTATACCCGCGCGCTCTTTAAAAAATATGTTCAGGCCCGCTATGGCTATGTTTATCTGATCTGTGGCTATGAAGCATTTTTCTACTGGCACAAGATTATGGGAGGCCGGACGGTAATACCCGATTCTGGCCTGTCCGCCGTCCGATATCACTTTGAGCCTTATCCTTGAGCGATATCCAAACTCATCGGGACACGGCGTGACCGGCTTGACCTCTGTTTCTATCTTTCCAATCCGGGAGAGAACGTCTTTGGCTATTGTCCGTTTCCATTCGAGCTGGGTTTCGTAATTGAGCCCCATCCACGGACACCCGCCACATTCAGAAGCGATGGCGCAGGCAGGTTCGCGCCGGTTTTCAGAAGGCTCTACAAGTTTCACCAGCGTGGCTTCCGCGTGGCTCTTTTTTTCTTTCCCGATCCGGACGAGCGCCCTGTCGCCTGGATACCCTCCCTTTACAAACACTACTTTGCCGCTGTCGAGCCGTCCGACGCCGGCGCCGCCGAAAGCGAGCCTGTCGATCGTGACGTTAATTAACGGATGATCCATATTGACGTACCTCTAATAATTCATTTTCTACTATAGGGAACCTCTAAACGTTTGACCTGCTCTCTTACGGTGGAAACAGGCCTCCACCCTCTGGTTCCTTTTATCTTGTACAAATCCTTTTCACCGGGGCCTGAATATTTAATCGTTCTCTTTCCATCAATTCTTCCTGGCTCACCTTTTTTGTATTCGTTGAAAAATATGTCATTTACAATGAGTTCTCTTTTTACTTTATCTTTACTCCTGTTTGATCTTTAAATAACTGGCGGGATTTAATTTGCTTACAAATCGCCATCTTCTGTAACTTGGCTATAGGGCGCCTCTAAAAATCCATTTCTGCTACAATCGGCTGTAAAAGGCGCCATGCTTCGTTGCCGAGTCAAATTCGTTGACTAGTCAAAATCGTCCTCAGAG
>DRJW01000003.1 GCA_011052055.1 Nitrospirota bacterium | reverse complement strand
TCGGAAACTTGATTTTCCGTCGGAAATTTGATTATAAACTTTTTTTATTAATTGGCTTCAGGTATGCTACCCGAAGAAAGTTTTTCCCTTCTTTAGACACCATAGGAGGGTTGACGAAGCTTTGTTAAAATATTTCGTAGTCGTCTTCACTCTGGACATCGGAGTTTTCCTTTAGTTTAAGGCTGAACTTACTACATGTTGCGCTGGGTCGTCCGCCTTTTGGACACGATAATCGTTTTTTATCTTTGTTTAAGCGGATATTTCTACCTGTTCGGCGGGTTTGACCTTCATTGGCCCCTTCATATCTATCTTACGGATATGAATAAACCGATTGAGATTCTTACAGCGGCTATCATGGCGCGCTCGCTGATTTTCGGGATTCAATATTTGGCCGTGGAGAGAAAGCGCGTCTTTTTTCTCATGGCTTTTATCATGTCGTCTCTAATGGCCATTGCTGTTGGGGAAGTGTTTCTCAGGATCGTATACATCAACGGCGGCTCAAAAATATACGGCGCGCCGGGGGGAAGGAGGTTTGTCCGCACGTACGATCATGGCCTTTATCGATTCCCCCATGTGACAGGCCCCAAAAAACCTGACATAACAAGAATATACATCCAGGGAGACTCAATCACTTACGGAAATATCCGTGAATGGACCGATCTTTACCCTTATTTACTGCTGAAAAAGCTTAACGAAAAATCGATAAAATATGAAATGCATGTAGATAGTTTGCATGGCAGGGAAATCGACGGTCATCTGGCCGCGCTTCTAAGAGCTGTGTACAAGTATAAACTCGATCCAGATATCATCGTTTACCAGTGGTTTGAAAACGATATCGAGCTTTCTAAATCAAACAGACCTAAAAAAATAAGCCGGTATATAAGGAAGTTGCCCTGGAGCGGCTGGCTCAACGTAAACTCATACCTCTTTTATTTTTTAAATAAAAGACTGAACCAGATTCTCCCCTGGGAAGGCAAAGGCTATATCCAATACCTGACTGATGAATTCGATGAAAAAACCGTCAACTGGTACAGGTTCAGGGCTCTTTTCCACGAATGGGCCACCTACGCCACAGAACATGACAGGCGCGTCATTCTGATGATCTACCCTGCCTTGCCTTTTACCGGCGAAGATCCGTTAAAAACTCTTCATAACAATATTAAACGTATTTGCGGTCGAAACGATTTTTTAATACCTGCGATAGCTCTTCCCCACAATACAGGGATGGAAATAGATGATAAAAGCTCAACTTTCGGAAAAGTCATGAAGGCTACGGCTCTGGATTCAACGGAAGGATTTCTGGTGTTCGGGCCATATATACCGCTTGCCGGGGGTAGGCATACCGTAACATTCAGGATGAAAGTCAGCCGCCTTACGAAAAACCATGTTGCGATAATAGACGCGGTGTATGAAAAGGGAAATAAAATTCTCGCTACGAAAGAAATTACCGGATCCGACTTTACTAAAGCCGGCGCATGGAAAGCCTTTACGATCTCTTTCAATATCCATGATGAGATTATGAAAAATGTCGAGTTTCGCGTTCATTATCTCGGCGGAGCGGATTTGACCGTAGACGAAATTGAAATTCCGACTAATTACGGCATTGAAACCCTCGACCTGACGCCCTATCTTAGAGGTATGGACACCACTGTGAGCATCTTCGACCCTCATCCCAACGAGGAGACCTACAAGATCATGGCGAATGCTCTTTATCACAAGATCGTCTCGCGAAATTTTGACAGCCACTACAATTAGGACGCGACAAGCTCCATGAAAATCGGTGGAGTAAAGATCAAATCGAGGGCCGTGATGGCGCCCATCGCCGGTATCACCGACCGGCCTTTCCGCGCGCTTGTCATGGAGTTTGGCGCCGGGATGGTCACATCCGAGCTTTTAAGCGCCAACGCCCTTGTCCGCGAATCGGAAAAAACAACCAGGATGCTCCCACAGCCGGGCGAGCCGAGGCCTGTATCAGCGCAGATTTTCGGCGGCGAGCCAGATATTTTAATGGAAGCCGCGAAGATAGTGGACGAAACCGATTGCGATATCATCGATCTGAACTTCGGTTGCCCTGTCAAAAAAGTCACAAAGACAGGCGGGGGCGCCGCCCTTCTTACAGACATCAAAAAAGCGGAGCGTATCATAGCCTTAGTCGTAAAGTCAGTAAAAAAACCGGTGACTGTGAAAATACGGACAGGCTGGGATAAAAAAAGCGTGAACGCCGTCGAGATGGCGAAATCTCTGGAGGGCGCGGGAGCCGGCGCCATAACGGTGCATGGCAGATACGCATCGCAAGGCTATTCGGGCCTTGCGGACTGGGGGCTTATTTCAAAAGTGGCGGAAAGTGTGGAGATCCCTGTCATTGGCAATGGAGATATTGTGACTGTCGAACAAGCTGACGGCAGGCTGAAATCATCCGGGTGCGCGTTCGTTATGATAGGAAGAGGGGCGCTGGGCGCGCCCTGGATATTCCGCCAGTTTAACGAATATAGCAGAGCAGGTTTCTTTGGAAAAATAACCGCCGTGAAAATGGAAACTGTTATACTGCGGCATCTCGACATGATGACCGTCCATTACGGAGAGAGAAGGGCCGTCAGGAAAATAAGAACGCTGATCGGCTATTACACTAAAGGGATCCAGGGCGGCGCCAGGTTTCGTGAGGCGGCCAATAAAACTGCGGATAAAAATTCTTTAAAGAGGCTTATAACCGGCTTTTTCGCCCACAGCGGCGAAGCGGTCTTAACTTAAGGTTTGTTTTATGAATAAAGAGATTTTCAGGGAATATGACATCAGGGGGATTGTGAAAGATGACCTGACCCCGGAAGTGGTCGAAAATATCGGGCGCGCTTTCGGGACAGTGGTTAAACGGGACGGCGGCGAAAAAGTGACGATCGGGCACGACGCCCGCGAGTCGTGCGGCGAACTGCTAAAAAACCTTTCAAAAGGAATCATGGGCGCAGGAATAGACGTAATCAGCATCGGCCTCGTACCGACTCCTCTTCTCTATTATTCACTGCACCATTTAAATCCAGACGGCGGCGTGATGATAACCGGCTCTCATAATCCGCCGGAGTTTAACGGATTCAAGCTCAACCTGGGCAAAAGCTCGATTTTCGGCGACGGCATACGGGCGCTTTCCGGCATGATAGAAAAAGAAGATTTTGAATCGGGCGCAGGTTCGATGTCTGAAGCGGATGTCATCGAAGATTATCTGAGTATGGTCAAAGAAAAAATCTCTCTGAAACGGGGTATGAAGATCGTAATCGACTCTGGCAACGGATGCGGCGGGATTTTCGCTCCGGCGCTCATGCGCGACCTGGGGTGCGATGTGGTAGAGCTATTTTGCGATGTGGACGGATCTTTCCCGAACCATCACCCGGATCCGACGGTTCCTGACAACCTCAAAGACCTTATCTCCAAAGTTAAAGAGACAGGAGCCGACGCCGGGTTCGCCTATGACGGCGACGCCGACCGGATAGGTGTGGTGGATGAAAAAGGCGGGATTTTGTTCGGGGATCAGCTGATGATGATCTTCGCCAGAGATATCCTCGGCCGCAAGCCGGGTTCAGCTATAGTCTACGACGTTAAATGCTCGCAAAACCTTGAAGACGATATAAAAAATCATGGCGGCAGGCCCCTTATAAACGCTACAGGCCATTCTCTTATAAAGGCGCGCCTCTCAAAAGAGGGCGCCGAGCTGGCAGGCGAGATGAGCGCCCACATTTTCTTTAAGGATGGATATTTCGGCTATGACGACGCCATTTTCGCCACCGCCAGGTTTCTGAAAATCATGTCTGAAACCGACATGAAAGTCTCAAAGTTCCTGGCCGATACGCCAACTGTTTTTAACACCCCTGAAATCAGGATCGATTGCCCGGATAATGTGAAATTCGACCTTGTGGCAGACATCACAAAATACTTTAAAAACTCATACGAAGTGGTTGATATTGATGGGGCCAGAGTCAATTTTGAAAATGGCTGGGGATTGATACGCGCTTCGAATACCCAACCTGTCCTGGTGCTTCGTTTCGAGGCTCAAAGCGAGGCGAGACTTGAGGAGATAAAGAAAATAATCTATGACAAATTAAGCTCTTATCCGTCCCAGAAAGGGATGGCCATGCCCTAGATACGTGATGTATACCACCCGGTCAGAATGGGAAGAATTCTTAGAGCATAGAAAAAGCAAAAGCGCCATCTTCGCCCTGCTTGTCATATTGGGCTTTACGGTAATCATCATCCGGCTGTGGCACTTGCAGATCATCCAGCATTCCGCCCTCTCCGACAGGGCGGAGAACAACCGGATACGCCAGGTGACGCTCGACGGGAGGCGCGGCAAGATTCTGGACCGTAACGGCGACGCGCTGGTAGACTCGCGCCCGTCGTTCCAGCTTTCGGTAATCCCAGAGGATCTGGAAAACCCGAAAGAGACTCTTGAGCTTCTAAGCAGGCGTGTTGAGTTTGATATGGACGAAAAACTCAAGGAGATAAAAAAAGCCCGCTCTTTCGAGTCGGTGGTGATAAAGCGGGACATTACCCGCGAACAAGTGGCGTTCGCAGAGGAGCGCAGGCTCGATCTGCCAGGTGTTCATCTGGAAATAAAGGCCATAAGAAACTACATCCACAACGATATCGCCAGCCACCTTCTTGGGTATCTAAGCATAATCACTCCTAAACAGCTGGCCAAAGACACAAAATCTGTCTATTCACGTAACGATTTTGTGGGCCAGTATGGAATCGAGAAAAAGTACGAAGAGAGTCTGAGGGGCCTTAAAGGCTTAAAAAGAATTGAAGTTGACGCCACAGGAAGACAGTTAAAGCTTTTGGGGCAGGAGCCGTCTAAAAGCGGAGAAGACCTGCGTATAACCATCGATTACAAGACCCAGGCCGCCGCAGAAAAAGCGTTCGAGGGAAAAATGGGAGCCGCCATCGCTATTGATCCAGATACGGGAGAAATCCTGGCTTACGTCAGCAAACCATCGTACGATCCGAACATGTTCGCTCTCGGAGTAACGGCGAAAGACTGGAAATCCCTTGTAAACAACAAATTTCATCCGCTACAAAACCGGCTGTCCCAGGGCCAGTATCCGCCAGGGTCGACTTTCAAAATCGTGGTCGCCGCCGCCGCGCTTGAGGAGGGGATCATCAACGAGAGCTCTACATATTATTGTCCCGGTCATTTCAGGCTGGGCAGAAGGACGTACAGGTGCTGGAAAAGAGGAGGGCATGGCTCGATGACCGTTCGCGACGCCCTTATCCAGTCATGCGATGTTTTTTTCTATAACGCCGGTTTAAAACTGGGGATTAATAAAATCGCGCGCTACGCCAACGCCTTCGGCCTGGGGCGTTATCCGAAAATCAACCTCGGCCCTGAAAAAAAAGGCCTTATACCAACAACCCAATGGAAGAAAAAATATCGTAAAGAGCCGTGGATAAAAGGAGAGACCGTATCATGCTCCATCGGCCAGGGTTTTGTGCTTACCACACCGGCGCAACAGGCCAGAATGATAGCCGCAGTGGCCAACGGAGGGACCCTGGTGACCCCCCGGATAATCCCCGGTCAGAAAAATAAAAACGAGAGCGGCTCAGGCCGTGAGCCTATGAATATCTCATCTAACACCATCCAGATAATCCGCGAGGCGTTAAGAGGGGTGGTGGCGGCCCCTCATGGAACGGCCTGGAGGTTGCGCGACGGCCCATACTCTTACGCCGGAAAAACCGGCACTTCGCAGGTTATCCAGATGAAGAAGGATGACCCTATGAAAAACGAGGAGCTAGACTTTAGATTCCGCGACCATGCGTGGTTCGTCTCTTTCGCCCCTTACGATGACCCTAAAATAGCGGTTGCCGTAATCGCCGAGCACGCAGGACACGGAGGCGCGGCGGCGGCGCCTATAGCCCAGCGGATAATGGACAC
Source organism: Nitrospirota bacterium (assembly GCA_011052055.1). Taxonomy (GTDB): domain Bacteria; phylum Nitrospinota_A; class UBA7883; order UBA7883; family UBA7883; genus DRJW01. Next base: position 3,798 of record DRJW01000003.1, on the reverse strand, counting down.
CTACCTTGACGGTATTGAGAAAACCGGAGCTGAAAAACGGATCGGAGCCGGCAATGGACGCCATGTGACGGAGAATATTCATTGATGAGCCAGGGAGAATATCTAAAGCGCGGTTTCTGGCGTAATTTTGACACGACCCTGCTTGTAATCACCATTTTGCTTTGCGCTTTCGGAGTCGTCTCCATATACAGCGCCAACCTCCAGAGCGAATCTCCGTTCTTGCACGGGCTCTACATTCGCCAGATATACTGGATCGGAATTTCGCTGATGGTGATGGGCGCCGTCACTTTAATTGATTACCGGTTTATCGAAAGGATGGCCTATCCCCTTTATTTCGCCGGTGTTATTACGCTTGTAAGCGTAAACTATTCAGGCCGGATCATCGGCGGCTCTCAAAGATGGATTTCGATGTACGGATTCAACCTCCAGCCGTCGGAGCTGATGAAGATCATCGTGATTATATTTGTCGCCAGGATTTTTGACGATATGCGAAAAGAGGGAAACCTCGGCGCGCGCGACCTGATAAAACCGCTCATTCTCGTGTCGATACCGTTCCTGATCGTCGCCAAACAGCCAGATCTTGGAACCGCCGTTATCTACATGATCCTTTTCGCAAGCATAGCTTTTTTTAACGGTATCAGCAGAAAACTGCTTTTGAAAGCGGCCGGAGCGTTGGCCCTTCTCGCTCCGGCGTTCTGGTTTCTCTTAAAACCGTATCAAAAAGAACGGATATTAGGCATTCTTAACCCCGAAGCCGACCCTATGGGGCATGGCTACCACATAATCCAGTCGAAAATAGCGATCGGCTCCGGCGGCATGTGGGGAAAAGGAATTTTTGAGGGAACGCAAAGCAAGCTTAATTTCCTGCCGGCCAAACACACCGATTTTATCTTTTCGGTCTTCTCAGAAGAGGTCGGGTTTGTCGGGTCGATGGTTTTAATCGCTATCTTCTTTCTGTTTATAATGCGTTTTATCGAAGTGATTCTCCACGCAAACGACAAGTTCGGATCGCTGGTTGTAGTCGGAATTATGAGCATGATAGCTTTCAACTTTTTCTATAATATCGGGATGACTCTCGGACTTTTTCCTATCGTGGGCATTCCTCTTCCCTTCATTTCATACGGCGGATCGTCGCTATTAACCAACTTCATCGGCGTGGGACTGGCCCTGAACGTCTCGCTGGGCAGGTACAGGGTTGAGTAGGATCGGAAAGGAGAGGTTCGGGCGGATTCTGGAATCGGTCAGGCGCCCCTCATCATATCTGGGAACAGAGCTAAACTCGTCTCATAAAGACCCGTCGAAAGTAAAAGCCTCCATAGCCCTTGTCTTTCCCGACCTGTACGAGATCGGCATGTCCCATCTCGGCCTAAAAATCCTCTACGGCATTATAAACGCCGAGCCTGACCTGTCAGCCGAAAGAGCGTTCGCTCCTGATGAGGATTTTGCGGAGGCGATCCGCAAAGAAGGCGCGGAGCTGATGTCCCTGGAATCGAAAAAACCACTTAAAGAATTCGACGTTGTCGGGTTTACCATTCCATATGAGCTTTCTTACACGACCATCCTGTGGATTCTCGACCTTGCGAACATCCCTTTAAGATCGGATGAGCGCGGAGACGACGCCCCCATAGTGGTCGGGGGAGGCGCGGGTGTATATAATCCAGAGCCGATCACCGCTTTTTTCGACGTCTTCGCGCTGGGAGACGGAGAAGAGCTTACGCTTTTAATTCTTCGTGAAGTTTTGCGCTCTAAAAACGAAGGTAGAAAAATAACCCTGGAGCGGCTCGCCAAAATCCCTGGCCTGTATGTCCCTTCCCTTTTTGACGTGGAGTATAAGCCGGGCGGGGAGATAGCGAAAATCTTTCCGGTATACGACTGGATTGAGAATCCCTCCCGCGTAACCTTGCCCGACCTGGCCGATTCCACCTTTCCCGTAAAAATGGTCGTCCCTTTCGGCAAGCCAGTTCAAGACAGGCTCAACGTCGAGATCGACAGGGGGTGCACCCAGGGTTGCAGATTTTGCCAGGCAGGCTCCACATACAGGCCGGCGCGCGAGAGGAGCCCGGAGGAGGTAATCAGAATTTTCGGGGAAGCGTTGAAAAACACCGGCTATTCAGACATATCCCTCACCTCGCTTAGCGCCGGAGACTACTCGAAAATAACCGAGTTGTTAGCGGGCCTCATGGACAGGTACGAAGACGAGCGTATATCGGTCTCCCTGCCGTCGATGAGACCGGCCAGCGTCACCGGTGAAATAGTGGAGCAGTTGGGAAAATCGCGCCGATCCGGATTTACCATAGCTGTTGAGGCCGGAACAACGAGGCTTCGAAACGCGCTAAACAAAAAAGTGACCGATGAGGAGATTATCGATACGGCAAGGCGCCTGCTTTTGGCCGGGTGGCGCTCTTTGAAACTATATTTCATGATCGGCCTGCCCACAGAAACCGGCCAGGACATCGAGGCGATCTATGACCTTGCCCTGCGTCTCGACAAACTAAAGGTCGAAAAAAGGCGGTTTGGCGCTATCACCATAAGCGTCTCCAACTTCGTCCCGAAAGCCCATACGGCGTTTCAATGGACAGGGCAGGACACCATCGAAAACCTCCGCGCGAAAAAAGAAAAACTTTTCGAAATGATACGACCTAACAAAAGGCTGAAGTTCAAGTGGAGCGACGCGCAGGCGAGCCACCTCGAAGCTGTCTTCGCCAGAGGCGACAGGCGCCTTGGCAGTGTACTGGAGCAAGCGTACAAGATGGGGCGGAGGCTCGACGCATGGACAGAGCGGTTCGACTTCGGGCAATGGGTTCAAGCGTTCGCCAAAGCCGGTATCGACCCGTCGTTTTACGCAAACCGCGATTTTGGCGATGACGAGACCCTGCCCTGGGAGCATATTCAAACCGGGCTTACCAAAAAATACTTCTTAGGAGAGCTTGCCCTGGCCCGCAAAGGGGTGTTGACCGCCGATTGCAAATTGGGCAAGTGCCTGACATGCGGTATCGACCCTAAAACCTGTTTCAAGCCGTATGAGTCGCCACAAGCCAGAGCCACACCGGAAAAAAAGAGGCATACAAAAGAGAGATTCAAGTTGCGCCTCTCGTTCCGCAAAGTTGAAAACGCAAGATTCTTTTCTCAACTCGAAGTTCAATCTATATTCCAGCGCGCTTTACGGGTAGTCAATGCGCCATTGGCCTATTCGCAAGGGTTTTCCCCCCATCCAAAAATATCTTTTGGGCCCGCCCTGCCTGTCGGCGTTGAGAGCGAGGATGAAATGCTCGACCTTCAGCTTACCCGCCGGGTGGAGCCGGAGCCATTTATAGAGAATATCAACCGGGCGCTTCCCGGCGGTTTTCAATTCATCACAGCCCGCGCTATACCATTAAATGAAAAATCGATATCGTCCTCGATTAAAAGCGCCGATTTCGCGCTTACCGTCGATGAAAGCCTCGACCCCGATTCTCTATTTTCCGCTGTGACCGTTTTTAATAACAATCAATCCGTTGTTGTCCAAAGAGAGCCGGGCGGGAAGAATATCGATGTACGGCTTTTGGTAAATAAAATCGTTTTCGACAAGCAAACCCGCGCGCTAAAGTATAAAACATCAATCGCGGATAAACCGGCCGTTCGGCCCAATGAGCTGATGGCGGCTATTTTAAAAGACCGTGAATCGAGTGTCGTAAGGAGCGTCCGGAAGCTGAAAACTCACATGAAACATTAGGGAACCTCTAAAAAGCGCTTTCGTAGCGAAATCGAGCGAAAAGTCGTCAGGCGAGACTGCGAGACAAAATAGCCGCAAGCGTAGTA
>DRJW01000002.1 GCA_011052055.1 Nitrospirota bacterium | reverse complement strand
TTCCTCTCTTTTTTTTGATTCCAGCTTTTTGCGCGCCTGCGCCACTTCGGATTCAGTTCTTTTCCTGACGAAAAAAATATTTGCGCAATTGGAGCATTTAGCGTAAACTCCCTCGGTCGGCAGTTTGGAACTGTCAATTTTGTAGCTCGACGAGCAATTCGGGCATTTAATTTTCATTATTTTTTGACAACGGCAAAAAAATAGTCAATAATTTGACGCTCATAAAACGTCTTTATAAAACAATAGCTTAACTATAGTCAATGATAAGATTTTATTCAATTCAGGGTTTAAGCGCCGCCAACTTAATATGAACCCTTATTGACATCACCATATCTAATATTAATAATATAACCAACTCATCATTTAGCCAACAGTTACAATATCCGTTCCAACCATTTCGGTAGAAGACTATGACGATGCTAATTCGAATCTCAATACCTTTATTGCTGACAACACTGACCTGTTCTATTTTTCTTTATAATCTTTTTTTCATAAGCCTCGCTGTGGCCAATGAAAAAAGCTATAACAAATCTATCGCCAAACTCACCGGCAAACTAAAGCCAAACCTGAGGGAGGTGATTAAAGTTTTAAAGAAAAGGACAAAAGGATTTTCTCGTCTGGAATTGACCAAAGCGGCAAACGCCATCATCCGGTACAGCAAGGAAAACGATCATGATCCATTTCTGCTGATGGCTGTGATAGATATTGAAAGTAACTTTCGCCGCTGTGTAGTATCGGACAAGGGCGCGGTGGGGCTTATGCAGATCAGGCCGTTTGTGGCGCGCGGGCTCGCCCGGGAGCTCGACATTCACCCCGACATCGCCGCGAACGAGCTTCAGGATATGGAAACCAACCTCCGTATCGGGTCATATTATCTTGCCAAAATGAAAAAACGGTTCGGAAACCTGTCGCTGGCGCTGGAGGCTTACAACCTGGGCCCGACCCGGTTGAACATGTTTATCCGGGATGGTGTCAAGCTAAAGAGGAATTATACCAAAAGGGTATTGCGGTCTAAAAAGAGGATATTAATGATCGCCCGGAATCAGGCGTGACTGGACTTATGGGAGCCTCTAATAATCCATTTCTGCTACAATCGGCTGTAAAAGACGCCATGCTTCGTTGCCGAGTCAAATTCGTTGACGAGTCAAAATCGTCTTCAGAGTAGTTATTACTACGCTTGCGGCTATTTTGTCTCGCCGCCGCGCCTGACGACTTTTCGCTCGATTTCGCTACGATAGCGCTTTTTAGCGGTCCCCTTAAAAGCGCTATCCGAACTGGTTTTCTTTTTGCTCTTGCTCTTCTTTACAGTCAATACAAAGAGTGGCCACCGGCCTTGCTCTGAGCCTGTTTATTCCGATCCGCCTGTCGCATTGAATACAGTCTCCAAGCTCTCCTTTCTCCAGGCGTTCGAGCGCATCGTCAACTTTTTTAAGGAGCTTTCTCTCGCGATCCCGAAGTCTTAGTGTAAAGTTACGGTCGGTTTCCACAGTTGAGCGGTCTACAGTGTCGGCGAGCTCTTCATTTTTGACGCCCAGTTCGCTTTCGACAGTCTTGTTAGCTTCATTGAGCAACCCGGCTTTCTGATCCAGCAAGGCTTTTTTGAAATACTCGTAATCTTTTGCGTTTAACTTCATAACCACTCACCATATAAATCAGCCATACAATCATATATTATCAAATTACAATTTAATCTTGTAGCTCAAAGAGTTCAAGACAAATCGTATGATAGAGCAAACCTGCCAATTGCCTACATATGGACGGTTCGCGATTCGCGAGCCGTAGAGTAGCGGCTATTTTGATTGTCAACCCTCCATCCTCGCTTTCCCGCCGCCGGTTGACGAAAAAGATTCCTCCGCGCAAGACAGGCACGACTTAACGGAAGCCATGCCCCCGGCCAGAATAAAATAGTAAAACATTTGAATTTCAGAATCTCCAAAATTGTACTCGAATACTCCGGCGCAAACAAACGCCGTTATCCCTCCAATTCCGGCGGGCGTCCCCAATATGTCGGCTTTTTTATCCCGCCGGTTTTGGCGCCACGAGCGGATCATTATCCAAAGCGCGAATACCCATACTGACATCCAGCAAAAAAGCCCCACCAGGCCTCGTTCTGCGGCTATTTCCATAAAGTTGTTGTGCAGGTGAGATATGTTCGGCTCTTTTACATTCGGATTCCTGTATTTCGGATAGACAATAGGAAACGAATTCTGACCTACGCCAAAAAGTGGGTTGTCCCGTATGATTTTCAATCCTGCGGACCACAGGTAAATTCTCTCTTTGTTCGTCTCGTTTTGAAGATCGAAAATGCTGTATACCCTGTCACTGGCTATCCGTGGGGTTACGGCTATAGCAATCGCCATAAGCGCCGGGATCGCCGCGAGCGCCACCGGTTTTCTTAAAGCGACCATTACGACGGATCCGGCCACAATTCCCACCAGGGCGTTTCTGGTAAGGGAGAGCAAAACCGCCGCCACCATAAGACCCAGCGCTACGGGAATCCACGAATCGGCCCATTTTTTAAACTCGAAAAGCAAGACTGCCGCGCCGACGATTATAGCAAGCATAAGCAAGCCTGCGTATGTCATGTATATGTCATTGAAACCGGATATCCGGTCGTTAATATCAAGACCTCTGTTGAACGCCTGAAAAAGACCAAAAACGGCGATACCCGCTCCGGTGGCGGTCATCACACGAAACACTGTCCCGATTCTTTTTATATCGCGACTGAACAGATCGTAGGCGGAAAAAAATATTATTATTTGCAGAAGGTCTTTGGAGTCGCGGAACGACTCCACCGGGTTTAATGAAAAAATCGCGGCGATCAGCGACGAGACGACAAATGCGGCGAGCGGCCATTTGACAGGCGAGAGATCGGGGCTCTCCCCCGATTTAACCCACCTCCCAATCCACGTAATTCCCATCCCGACGACGGCGGTCTGGGCTATGGATATAGAAAACAGATCCGAGGTGGCGAAAATCAAGAGGAAAACCCAGCCCGCTTTCTCCCATTTTAAGACCGGATTATTTTTTTTTGTAGTCACGCTAGGAAATGGCCTGCCTGGAAGAGCCGTTTTCGGTCGAGTTGGCGTATTGCAATTCGAACAGTCTGCGATAATAGCCGTTTTGATTCATCAGCTCCTCATGCGCGCCGGTTTCTATAACCTTCCCCTTGTCTAAAACCACGATTTTGTCTGCGTTTAATATTGTGGAAAGCCTGTGTGCGATTACAAACGTCGTTCTTCCAGAGATAAGGTTCGACATAGCTTTTTGAACCATAAGCTCAGATTCTGTATCCAGCGCCGAAGTCGCCTCATCAAGTATAAGAACAGGCGGATCCTTCATGATAGCCCTTGCTATGGAAACACGCTGGCGCTGTCCGCCGGACAGTTTTATTCCCCGCTCTCCTATCAAAGTGTCGTACCCGTCCGGCATTTTCATTATGAACTCATGGGCGTACGCCGCTTTTGCGGCGCGCTCCACCTCTTCTATCTCCGCTTCGGTATGCCCATAGGCTATGTTGTTGCGGATAGTGTCATGAAACAAGAATATCTCCTGGGTCACGATGCCGATCTGGCCCCTCAGCGATTTGACGGTTACATCACGGATATCGTGTCCGTCGAAAAGTATCGCACCGCTGGCCACCTCGAAGAAACGGGGAATAAGGTTTATAAGCGTCGTCTTCCCGGCGCCCGACGCGCCGACGAACGCGAGCGCCTCCCCTTTGTCGACATGCAGATCGATATCGTGTAAAACGGGCTTGCCCGGATCGTATTCGAAGGTAACGCCGATGATATCGATTCCCCTCTCAAGCGGCTTAAGGGCAACAGCGCCGGTTTTATCGTTAATCAGCGAAGGCGTGTCTATAAGGTCGAATATGCGCTGGGCCGCCGCAAGCGCCTGCTGTACTTTATTGTAAACCCGGCTCAATTTTGAGATGGGCGCGTAAAGCATGAACAGAGCCGTTAAAAACGAGAAGAACGCCCCGATAGTGGTGTTCCCTTCGATCACCTGCCCTCCTCCATACCAGATGATCGCGGCTATCCCGATGGCGCCGATAAACTCCAGCAGTGGGCTGGACAACTCGTTTATCTTTATCATCCGTCTGATTGTGTCGAAATAAGCCTGGTTACCTTTTTTAAACTTGCCGATTTCATACTCCTGCATCCCGAACGCCTGGACGACGCGGATTCCGGTGAAATTTTCGAGGAGCATGGAATTTAGCTCGGCCATTTTCTCCTGCGATTCTTTCGAGACGACCCGGAGCCGGCGGCCGAGCCTGCCGATCAAAACCCCCGAAAGGGGGATAACCAGAACCGCGACGAGGGCCAGTTTATAATCCCTGTAAAAAACAACGCCAAGCAAGACGATCATGGTCAACGACTCCCTTAAAAAATCGTAAACTACGATGGAAACCGAATCCTGAATCACCTGTACGTCGTTGGTTATTCTCGACATTAGCTGGCCTGTCTGTTTTGAGGAGTAAAACCGGAGGCTTAACGCCTGGAGATGACCGAACAGCCTGTCTCGAATGTCGCGCACCGCCTGCTGGCCGATCACCTGCATCAGCGACGAGGCGTAATACCTCCCAAATCCCCGCACAAGATAGATTAACACCACACCTGCCGGAAGAATTGTGAGCATGTCGATATCCCGCTTCATGAAAATCTCATCAAGGATAGGCTGGATAATGATAGCCGCCGCGCCGGAGGAGGCGGAGACGAGGATCATGCAGACGGAAGCCAGAAAAAATTTGGTTTTATACGGTTTTAAATACGAAAGAAGACGGCTGTAAAGATTCATCGGCTATGCGTCCGCAAGCGCCCTGACTCTTTGAAGAGCCGCCTCTTTAACTTTTTCGACGCTTATGGTCTCCATGCAGTCGTAGTGGGCGCATTTTTCGTTAACGCACCTGTCGCACGGCTCAACATCTGGAGTCAGCGCAATGTCGTTGGGCCCGATGGGGCCCCACCTTGCGGGGAGGCAGACGAAGATGGGACAGTACAAACCCACAACCGGCGTGCCAACCGCCGAGGCTATATGCAGGGGCCCTGTGCTGGGCCCGATAAAGACATCCAGCCCGGCCAGAGCGCAAGCCAGTTCTTTTAGTCCGTCGGCGCCGAGGTACACCTGCGATTTTACACCTGATCTTTTTACTACCCGCAGGACAAGTTCTCGCTCAATCGCAGAGCCGGTCACAACGACATCGCACCCGGACGAGGAAAGGCTGGCGATAAGCTCGGCATAACTGTCTTCCGGCCAGTTTCTAGAAGAGCCTCCATGCCCCGGATGGACGCCGATCAAAGGACGCCCCTCATTTCTTTTAAACGCTACGAGTCCAGGCTCTGCGACATCGATCACAGCGCGCCTGACCGGCGCGACAGATAGCGGCTTTAGCAAATCCAGGTTATGATCCGCTTCATGTCTTTTTCCTTTCGACCTGTGTTGTTTAACTTTGTCGGTCAGAAAAATCTGGGCCGCTTTCGTGGCCGGGCCGAGCCTGCGTGGAACGCGGGACATGGCAAGAAGCAGGGAAACAGAGAAGTTAAGGTATAAAGCGATACCTACATCGAATTTCATCTCTTTAATTTTCGATACCAGACCTGTAAACGATCGCAGAGGAATCTGGGAGCTTTTAGAGTCGAAACTGATTATTTCGTCCACGTCATCTCTTTCTTCGAGAATTTCCCTGGTGTAGTTTCTGGTCAGGGCGCATATTATAGCTTTTGGAAAGGCTTTTCTAAGCGAAGCGAAAACCGGAAGAGACAGCGCCACGTCGCCTATTCTGTCGGTTCGCGCCACGAGAATTCGCGGCGTCTCACCCAGGTCAATCTTCCGCGCAGTCATCGCTATATTTTATCATGGTGTCCAAAGGCGCATAACAAGGCTTCCCGCAAAACGAAGAAGGTCAGGCGCCTGCCTGTAGCGTTAATGAATAAGCTCTCCGGAACCGCCAATAATCATGGAAGTGTCTCTCATTCTGCCTCGAAGCTCAAGCATCACCGGATCGGGAAGGTTTTCGTCGCACTGGTGAAGATATTTCAGCGCCGACAGGCTCCACGCTTCCTGATCTGGAGTCTCGATGATAGCGGTGTTGCTCCCGGAAAACTCTTCGAGCGTCATCTCGCGCATACGGTCAAGATCGGATCCTTTACGTTTATCAATGATGTTTATTGGCCGCAGAGGAGCCACATGGTAGACCTCAAGCCCCCTCAGCTCTTCCGATATATCGCCACCGGCCAGATCTTCGATAGGCATCATGCCGGGCTGGCCCAACAGCGCAGGATCGCCTATAGAAGCCACGTAAACGCCGGCTGTCTGGATAACCGCCTGCTCCGCCATACAGATTCTCAGCACCGCTTGTTTTTTGTTTAAAGACGGGCCGAAGATCACAAAGTCCCACCTGCCGAGAATCAGTCTTCCCTGGCGCTGATGGATAATGGTTTTTTCAAGCGTCTCCTCCGCTCTCCGAAGCGCCCGCTCCTGTTTTGCGCGTAAAGATATCTTTCCCATAAGTAAATGTCATTTCCCCATAAAAGATCGCAAGTCAATCCGGCCCGAAAAAGCCTGGCCGATAACTGGTTGATATTTATACAGTAGCTTTCAATATTGTTGCTATATATTTCACTTATCTGATAGTATATCCTTTTTTTTACAATAATATAACTCCTTGCGACGTCTTTTAAAGGCGGCGCTTGACAACCAGAGGGAGAGCGAATGCCACAAGACTACGAAACTCTTTACATTATTAAAGCTGACCTTCCCGACGAAGATATCGACAAAGAAATAGAGTCGATAACCAAACTCGTCGAGCCGGAAGAAGGCGCCTCTATTATCGAGCTTAACAAATGGGGCAAAAAGCGCCTTGCATACTCGATTAAAAAACAGCGATACGGCTTTTATGTTCTTTTGCGTTTCACCGCCGGGAGCGATGTCCCTGGGAAACTTACCCGTCACTTCCGGTTCAATGAAAATATATTGAAAGGAATCGTTGTGATTTACGACCATGCGGCGGGCCGGGAAATCGAAGTGGTTGAGAAAAAACCTGTGACGCCTGCTCCCGCTGAAGAGTCAAAAAGCGCGGATACAAGTAACAACGAAGCTTAATTGCGAAAGGGGCGTATCCTATGGCCAGCCTGAACAAAGTAATTCTTATCGGAAACCTCACGCGCGATCCGGAGTTGCGCTATACGCCAAGCGGCATGGCCCTTTGCAAGTTCGGCCTGGCGGTAAATGAAAAGTATAAGGACAAGGAGTCTACTGTGTTCGTAAATATCGTCACCTGGGCCAAAACAGCCGAGCTAAGCTCTGAATATCTGGCTAAAGGAAGGTCGGTGTGCGTCGACGGGCGGTTGAGCTTTTCTTCATGGGAATCGGAAAGCGGAGAGAAGCGATCCAAGCTCGAAGTGACCGCCGACAGGGTTGTATTTTTAGGCGGACGGAGCGGGAGCGGCGGGGG
>DRJW01000001.1 GCA_011052055.1 Nitrospirota bacterium | reverse complement strand
TTTTTTCCATTAATATATACTCCATAGCATGTGTGAATTTTTATTTTTTAATAATACAGATTAAATTATGGCGGCGGCTTACGGAAAAAACCCGGTTCTTCAAAAGTACAAGGACAGGGCGGAGCACCTTCAGAAACTTGTTGAATCCCACGAAGCCCTGATTGCGTCTGCGGTAGCCCAGATAAAAATCCTCGCCAAAGGCGACTCTGACCTTGAAAAAGGACTCGACGCTGTGGTGTCGAATATTAAGGGCGCGAAAACATTTTTTCAGATAGAGAAAGCCCGGCTCGATTACATCGCGTTATTAAAGAGACTAAACGCGCGCGTCCAGGAGCGAAGCTCCAAAAGCGGCGGCTTTTTCTCCAGCCTGGGATCGCTGTTTCAGGGCGGCGCCGAAAAACCGCCCCCCGAAAAGGCCGAGGTCAAAGAAGCGCCATCGGTAAGAGGCGGGCCGATAGAGCTTGTGGACGGCTCCAGAGAAATATTGGCACCCTATATCAACCTCCTCGAAAGCTTCTCGAAAGGAACGATGCTCCTGTCGGATGACAACGATCCATTTTTCTCCTCATTGGTCGCGCTGAGAAAGAGCGAATTTTCAGAGCTCAAAGACGACAAAGCCGACTCCCTTTCCTTGTCGTTGTACAATTTCTATATCCGCAAAAGCAACGAAGCGGCCACCATTGAAAACGAGCGCGGCGAGCTTAAAAAAATCATCAGCTCGCTCACAGGCTATATCCAGTCGGTGGCCGTCTCCAGCGCTTCTTTCGGCGGAAAGCTGGATCAGTACTCCAAAAAAATAATGGGCGCCTCTGACCTGCAGGAAATAAAGGATATTCAGCATCACATTCTTACTGAAACGCTGGAGATACAGAAAGTAAACAACGCTGTGCGCGATCAGCTTGCTGAATCTGAGATAAAGCTTAACAGGGCCAACGAAAAAATATTGCGCCTGGAGCAAAACCTGGAGATGGCGCGGCAGGAAAAATCCACCGATCAGCTGACCCAGGTCTTTAACCGCCGCTTTTTCGATGAGACTATGGAAAAAACCGTAGCCAACTTCGAAAGATACGGGGAGGAGTCGGCCTTGATAATGATGGATATCGACCACTTTAAAAAATTCAACGACACATACGGCCACATCGCCGGAGACCAGGTCATACGGACGGTGGCCGACATAACCAAGGAATCGGTGAGGATAGGCGACATAGTGGCGCGATATGGCGGCGAGGAATTTGTCGTGATACTTAACCACGCAAGCTTGAAAGACGCGGCCAAAGTGGCGGAGACGATCAGGCAAAACGTAAAAGAGCATGAGTTCGGCGTCGGCGGCAAAACGGTTCACGCCACTGTCTCGCTGGGCGTGGCCGAGTTCACAAAGGGCGACACTTCTAAACAAGTGGTAGAACGATCCGACAAACGGTTGTACAAGGCGAAAAGAGGTGGGCGCGACCGCGTTTCCTCCAGCGACGAGTAAAGCCGAACTTTAGGGCATGGTAGACCAGAAGCGGCTTTTCGAAGTCAAGTCGGCGACCATCAGCAATTTTAACGAGCTATGGACGGCAAATTTCAAAGCTAACAAAAGCCTCATCGCCCGCTATCCGGGCGTCACTTCCCTGTTCGAGAAGTTTACGGACATTCCGGCCATTGTTGTGGGGGCGGGGCCGTCGCTGGATAAAAACATCAGGTGGCTCGCCCCGGCGCAGGATCACGCGCTGATTATAAGCGTCGACACCATCCTTGGCGCGATGGAGAAGATCGGAGTGCGCCCCACCATCGCCGTCTCCCTCGATCCCCAGCCAGATATCGCAATGATGTTTGAAGGTGTGAGAAGCTCCGGTATTCCGCTGGTGGCCCCGACCATCATCCATCCCTCCGTCCTCGAAGCGTGGAAAGGCGAGCTGGTTTTTTACAACAAGTTCGCCCCCGACATCCCCCGGCTCGTCGAAATCGGCAAATCCAATCCAGAGACCGGATACCTCATTCCGGGCGGCTCGGTGCTCTCCATCGGTCTCGACCTCGCCTTTCGCATGGGCGCCAACCCGATAGCTTTCATCGGGCAAGACCTTTCATACCCGAAGGGATCGGCTTACTCGAAGAACACCATCTATGGCGACGCCGGGTACGAGGAGCTACTGAAAGAAAAACTGGGCGACATGGTGACAGACACCGACATATTCGGGCGGGAGACGCCGACGCAAAAAAGCTTGTTCGTCACCAAGCAGTGGATGGAATGGGCGTTTACCACGTGGAAACGGAAAAACAAGGCCGATTTTTACAACTGCACCGAAGGCGGGATAGTGACCAGACATTGCCAGATAACCACGTTCGAAGAATGGGTTCTGAAATTTTGCAAAGATAAAAAGAATTTCAAATGGGCCATCCAAAAAGCGCTTAAAAGAAAAAAACGGTAGGTTAATATTCCGAGCCTTGTTCCGTCATCCTGAACGTAGCCGAAGGATCCGGCGAAGTGAACCTGCCTTTTTCTTCCCCTTTCCGAGGGGGCTTATAGCCCGTAGGGAGTGGCCGATAGGTCGAGGGGGTGTTCAACTTGTTCCCTCTCCCTTGAGGGGAGAGGGCGGGGTGAGGGTGATAATATCAACGCCATGAAACCAAAACTTACCAAACTCGCCAAAAACTTAAGAAAAGAATCTACCGACGCCGAAAAACGTCTCTGGAGCAAGTTGCGCAATAGAGGCATTGGCGGACATAAATTCAGAAGGCAACAACCTGTGGGGAAATTCATAGTCGATTTTATCTGTTTTGAAAAGATGCTGGTTGTGGAACTGGACGGGAGTCAACATGGTAAAGATGAAAACAGGGAAAAAGACCGTAAACGAGATGAATGGATGCGGCAAAACGGCTATCGAGTATTAAGATTTTTAAATCATGATGTGAACAATAATCTTGACGGTGTATTGAGGAGAATCGAAGAAACTTGTAATGAAGAATGATTGGGCCTTCGCAGTCACGGGCCTACCCGTGACGACTTGGTGACGGCTCTGCCGTTTTTGCTATGCACCCTCCCCTTAATCCCCTCCCGTCAAAGGGAGGGGTGATTTTATTTATCTTATGTGGAAGACGCAGGTGTGCCTGGATAAGTAATTTCCTCTCCCTTGAGGGGAGAGGGTTGGGAAATGAAACAGTTTCCTCCCCCTTGAGGGGGGAGGATGGAGGTGGGTGTGATGGCCGAACCACTTTTATCATGCGCCCTCCCCTTGCTCCCCTCCCGTCGAGGGAGGGGAAATTTGAACACCACCACGTTATGGGTGTTGCGTGTAGGGGCGGATCCGTGTGTCCGCCTTAATATGGTAGACCGAGTACGGCGAAGGAGGGGAAAATTGTTCCCTCTCCCTTATATAACAGAATGGGTGTAAATTATGGGAGGAATAAGACGTGATAGTCCGTCCTCTCCCTTGAGGGGAGAGGGTTGGGTGAGGGTGGTGGCGAGGAGTGACGGACTCCGATCCGGCATCTCTGATATCCCGCATCAAGCGCTGGATGACATTTTACACCCTCCCTGTATAGCGTGGGACAAAGGGAAGGGGAAGCCAGATTGCCGCACTACCGCTCGCAATGACATTCACGCCATGGTGTCATCGCGAGGAAACCATGAGTTTCCGTGGCGATCTCCTCCCCCTTATCA